>JARXAV010000137.1 GCA_029865665.1 Flectobacillus sp.
GTATAAGGACGTTCGATACCGTTCCAACGTGGGTTAGTTGCCCAATCTGTTACTAATGCGTTAATTCTTTCTTGACGTGTCATAATTGTATGTGATTTTACTTGTTAAATAATTGGATAGTTTACTAAATGACTAAAATGCTGGTAAGTAATAATGTTAAATTTTGAATGATGAATTTTGGATTAAATATGCTGGTTATCAGTTAGTTGTTTAAAGAAGTCTAAAATGATTTTGCTTACTTAGATTAAATTCAAAATCCAACATTCAAAATTCATCATCACTAAAACTCTCTGTATGCGTTAGTTGTCAAAAATTCACTAAACTCTTTCTGAACAACTAATTGATTGAATAATTCAGCGGCTTTTTCGTATTTTCCGTCTATGAATTCCTGCTCTGATACCGATTTTTTAATGCGAGTTACCTCTTCAGCGTAGATTGCTTTGTAGTATTTTGCATTAATAATTTGTCCGTTGTTCATCATTACTTCGTGTTTTAGCCACTGCCAAACTTGAGCTCTTGAGATTTCGGCTGTTGCTGCATCCTCCATCAAATTGTGGATAGCTGCTGCTCCAACTCCACGAAGCCATGAGGCAATGTAAAGCATACCTACATTGATGTTCAGACGTAATCCTGTTTCCGTAATAGAAGCGTTTTCAATGGTAAAGTTCAATAAGTCGTTTGCCGAGATAGTGACATCTTCACGCATGATTTGCTTCTGGTTTGGTCTGTCTCCCAAGTATTTCTTGAAAGGAATCATCGCCACCGCTACTAAGTCTGGGTGAGCCACCCAAGTACCATCAAAGCCGTTTGATGCTTCTAGTTCCTTATCTTGGGTAACTTTCTCAAAAGCAATGCTGTTGATTTCCTCATTTTTACGATTCGGAATGAAAGCGGCCATTCCTCCAATGGCGTGAGCTCCACGACGGTGACACGTTTTTACTAACAATTGCGAATAGGCACGCATAAATGGTACACGCATTGTTACGTCTGCTCTATCTGGAAGAATAATGTCAGCATGATTTCTGAATTTTTTAATCACACTAAAGATATAATCCCAACGACCAGCATTTAAGCCAGCACTATGTTCACGCAATTCATAAATAATTTCCTCCATTTCGAAGGCCGCCAAAATTGTTTCAATCAAGACAGTAGCTTTAATGGTTGCTACTGGAATATCTAAAGCTGTTTGAGCTGCAACGAAAATGTCATTCCATAACCGAGCTTCTAGGTGACTTTCTAATTTTGGTAAATAGAAATACGGGCCAGAACCTCTTGCAATTAATTCTTTCGCATTGTGAAAGAAATATAAACCAAAGTCGAAAATTGAGCCTGAAATCGGTTCTCCATCAACTAATACGTGTTTTTCTACTAAATGCCATCCACGAGGACGAACTTTCAAAACGGCTACTTCATCGTTCAGTGCATATCTTTTACCGTTTGCTGCTTCAAAGTCAATTTCTTTTCTAATAGCCGCTTTTAAGTTGACTTGTCCATCCATGCAGTTTGTCCAAGTTGGAGCATTTGCATCTTCAAAATCAGCCATAAAGACCTTTGCACCTGAGTTTAAAGCATTGATAATCATACGACGATCAACGGGGCCTGTAATTTCTACCGTACGGTTTTGTAAATCCGCAGGAATTGGCTTAACACTCCATATTGAATTTCGTACAGACTCTGTTTCTGGTAGAAAGGTTGGCATTTGACCCTTATCAATGGCTAGTTGTCTTTCTTCACGTTTTGCCAATAATTCAAGTCTTTTAGGGTTGAATTGGCGGTGTAACGTTTCGATGAAGTTTAATGCTTCAGGGCTTAAAATTTGCTCGTAGGCTGGATTCATTTTGCCTATGATTTCAATCGCTTTAATGGGGGTAGTTGATGTGATTGACATATTAGTAAAAATTTAACGTGATGGAAAAAGACTCAGTATTGTTGTTTTTGCTACTTGTTTAATTTGTTATTCAAAAGTAATAAAGCGAAATATTAAAAACAAGCGAAATTTCGCTGAATATTATATTTCCGCAAAACTTCTTTGTTTTGTGGAGCGTTTTCTGCGTTTTGTCTAATTTTTTGTTTTTAAAATCTAGGAAAATCAGACTTGTGTTCCCTTTTTTAATTTTTCAAAAATGCCTGTTATGACTTCTTGTCCACTAAAAAAGGGTAGTTCCTTCAATGAGCAGGCTGAACATCGCTACAATAATTTCTGAATTAATTATCCCTTTATCAGATTGAAAAGCTGAAATTTATGTTTTACTTTGCGGTTATATGATTTCTGTCCACTTCGATACTGACCAGCAAATATTAGAGCATTTAGCTCTGGGGGATGTCCGTGCTTTTGATTGTATCTATCAACGATATTTTTCAAAGCTCTATGGGGCTGCCTATAAACGCTTGCAAAATCGGGAACTTACAGAGGAGGTGGTACAAGAACTATTTATTTCATTGTGGGAGCGTCGTGAAAGTTTAGCGATAACTGGAACGTTAGAGGGATATTTATTTACGTCTATCAAATACTTGACGATTGCTCAGTACAAAAAGAACAACCTCTTTGAACAATATTCTGCCTCGCTTATATCGACAGAAAATGATTTGAATTTCACGGAAGAAATGGTCGCTTTTGACGAACTAAACGAAGCCTATCAAAAAGCCCTACAAGTATTACCCGAACGTTGTCGTGAAGTTTTTTTATTGAAAAGAACAGGTTTGTCGCAACGAGAAATTTCAGAAAAATTAGATATTTCTGAAAAAACAGTCGAAAACCAAATGACCAAAGCCCTCAAAATGCTCAAAGAATCTCTGAGCGATTATACCGCACTTTCTATTTTATTGATTCCCTATTTTTATTGATACGTATGGCGTATGGGTGTACGGACAGACCTATGTGTCTGTCCCACGTGGACATACAGAAGATATAGTTTTGTAAGAATTATCACTATTCTGAAAAGTATCGTATCGGTTTAACCCTGACAGCGGTCAAAGACCCTGTAAGCGGTTAAAATGATACGATGTTGTTAGTGGTTAATAACATATAAAATAAATATTACCGAATCTTAGAATAAATACCACTGTTAATTAATTGTTGGGAATAGTCATAAGTGTCTGTTTATTAGATATTTATGATTTATTGATTCTTTTGCCTATTTATTATTTATACTTTTTTAATAAAAAATATAAAAATATTTCAAAATGGCATAGGGGAAAAGTACGACTTGTTTCACTTAGTCTATGAAAGCCAATAAAGAAATGACACTTAACAAAGAAATAATAGAAAAATACCTGAGCGACACTTGTTCTGAAGCAGAACGAATGTTGGTGGAAGCATGGTATAGATCCTTTGAAAACAATCCAGACGGAATTAGTCATTTGTCTTTAAAGGAACAGGAGACACTGAAAGCTCAAGTTCGTAGAAATATGAATCCTAAGGTTGAATCTCCTAATGTCTATACGCCTCCTAGATGGATTTGGTATTTATCAAGTGCCGCAGCGATGTTAATTGTGGTTTGGTGTTTGTCCTTTTATATAAATTCAGATTCAAAGCAAAATCTTTCTTTTGGTTCAGATATACCCTTATCAGATTGGGCAAAATATGAAAATTCTTCCGCAAAAGTGCTGAAAGTAACCTTGCCTGATGGGAGTTTAGTATGGTTGCAACCCAAAACCTTATTGTCCTATAACCAGTCAGACCGAGTATATCGGCAAGTGAATTTAAAAGGAGAAGCCTTCTTCGACGTAAAACGTGATGAGCAACGCCCTTTTTTGATTTATTCTGGTAAAATGACCACCAAAGTACTAGGAACAAGTTTCAATGTGAAAGCCTACCCAGAAACAGAGAAATTTGAAGTTTCGGTTGTGACAGGAAAGGTAGCCGTCCAGAACGAAGGAGAGAAGGAAGTATATATTTTACCAAAACAACAGGTCGTTTTAGAAGTCAAGTCAGACAATTTACACGTAAAAGAAGTACCCAAAGATCAAACCTTCTATTGGGAGTTAGCAAGTTTATCCTTTGATAACACGCCAATGCCCGAAGTGGTAGCACGAATAGAGTCCACGTATCATGTTAATATAGCATTAGCTCCATCATTACAAAAGTGTCGTTTAAGTGGTGACTTCACCAACGAACACCTAGCCACAGTACTCGAAGTGGTGAGTCGTTCCATTGAAGCGGAATATCTCCTCAATGGTAACCAAATCAGTCTTAAAGGAGAGGGCTGTCAATAGATTTATTTTAGTTTTTTTTAACCAATAACAGAGAACCCCAAATTCTCATGGTGGTATCTCCATGCCTTTTTCGAAGGAAAAAGGAGCGAATTAATAAAGTAAGATTAGTCATAATCATTCCAAAAACAATCTTAAATTTACGTAAAATGAAAAGACATTTAACTCCAACGTACTCATTGATAAACGTTATGAGATTCACCCTGTTACAATGTACCTTAGTTGTGCTGTTTTCTGTTTTCGCTGTTGCTCGCCCTGCCAAAGGACAGCAGGTGTTAACTCGTGAAGTTTCGGTGAAATATTCGAATACACGTCTGAAGACGGTATTACAAGAAATTGAAAAACAGATTAATGTGCGTTTTGTGTACAGTAATAATGGCGTTTCTACGGAAAGTTTGGTAACAATCAATTCAACGAATGAAGCCTTGATGATGGTGTTGCCTAAATTATTGTATCCCAATCAGTTACGTTACGAAGTGGTCGAAAATCAGATTATTCTCAAGAAAAATAAGGTACAAGCGGAGGTTGTAGCAGAAACGAAACCCAGTTTTTCTGTGGTGGTTGAAGAAAAAGCTACTGGCCGTGTTACGAGTGCTGGGGGTGAGGCTTTAACAGGGGTTTCGGTTGTTGTGAAAGGTTCATCACGAGGAACAGTAACGGACGCAGATGGTAAGTTCAGCGTAGTTGCTAAAGAAGGAGAAGTGTTGGTATTTTCTTTTGTGGGCTACGAAAAACAAGAGGTGAAAATTTCAGGAACAGCTCCGATTCAGGTGGCTTTAAAAGAAGAAACTTCGCAATTAACCGAAGTAGTGGTAATTGGTTCTCGTTCAACCGTGGCACGTACCAACGTAGAACGCCCAGTACCTGTTGACGTAATGAGTGCGAAAGAATTACAGACAACTGGACAAGTGGAATTAGGACAGCAATTACAATTTATGTCACCTTCGTTCAACTCTGCTAAAAACGGGATTAACGGAGTTGCCAATTATGCTGACCCTGCTTCCTTGAAAGGCTTATCGCCAGACCAAATGTTGGTATTGATTGAAGGGAAAAGACATCACCAATTTGCCGCAATCAATAGTAACGTAACGGTAGGGAAAGGAACAGTCGTAACGGATTTAAACGCTGTACCTTCTTTGGCTTTGGAACGTATGGAAATTTTACGTGATGGGGCGGCTGCTCAATACGGGTCAGATGCCATTGCAGGGATTGCCAATTTAGTCTTGAAAAAATCAGTGAACAACGGTTCCGCTCAAGTTCAATATGGTGTAACCTCAAAAGGAGACGGTGGAAATTATAGTGTTGGGGTAAACTACGGATTTGATTTAGGTAAAAAAGCATCGTTGAACATTACAGGAAATTATCAAGAAGCAAAGGCTACTGATCGTTCTGATCCATACAATCCGCAACCTGTTGCAGGAGGTACTTACACAGGGATTTATACCAACGTGGCAGCAACTGACCAAGCTCTGCTAAAGTCAAGAGGTTATTGGGGTGATGGTACTTATGGTTCGTTCCGTCCAACGATTTATGGTAGCAATGCCATGAAGTCGGGACAAGTATTTTATAATTTAGATGTACCCTTAAAGAAAGATTGGACGCTTTATTCATTCGGTGCTTATTCGCACAAAGAAGTATATGCAAAGGCATTTTTACGTACAGCACTTGCTACAAGTGCTACGTCAAATCCAGATTTATATCCAGATGGATTTGTACCAGATTTGCCAGGAACTTCGGTTGATTACTCTTCTTTTGTAGGTGTAAAACGTAAATCGTTAAACGGTTGGAATTGGGATTTAAGTACAGGTTATGGTAAAAACTACCTTGACCAATGGGCAAATAACTCTACTAATGCTTCGATGGGAGCAAGTTCTCCAAAAGACTTCTATATTGGTCGTATTGGTTTTGGACAAAGTTTGTCGGAGGTAAACGTTTCTAAAACCGCATTAGGTTTATGGGGAACAAAATCTATAAACTTTGCATTCGGTGCGCAGTATCGTGTGGATAATTTCACGTTATCAGCAGGTGATGAGGCTGCATCGTTGGTAGGGCCATTAGCAACCACAAAAAGTAAAACGCCAGGTTCGCAGGGACGTGTAGGAATTGACAAGACGGACATTACCGATAAAAATCGCTCAAACTTAGGCGTTTATGCAGATATCGAGAGTGATATTTCAAACCGTTTGTTAGTAGCTGGTGCAATTCGTTACGAAAATTACAGCGATTTTGGTGGAAACCTTTCGGGTAAATTAGCTACTCGTGTGAAAATAACAGAAGATTTCTCGATTAGAGGGTCTATCAACCGTGGCTTTAGAGCTCCACTTTTACAACAAATTGCCAACGCAGCAACCACTTCGACCGTACAAAATGGGGTAATTAGAAGTACCAAACAACTACCTTCGGATGATGCTCGTTTGAAACAAATTGGAGTTGAAGATCCAAAGCCAGAAACATCTTGGAATTATAACGTTGGGGTTACGGCGAAAGTAGGAAATAATTTATTGTTGACATTAGATGCCTATCAGATAGACATTCAAGATCGTATCATCATTACTGAAAACTTGAACGTTAATAACATTACATCACTAAAAACGCTATTTCCTGGTTTTCAAGAAATTACCTTCTTTACAAACGCTGTAAGTACTCGTACAAGAGGCTTAGATTTAGTAGCGTCTTACAAACATTCAGTAGGAGCAAAGGGTAAATTTACGTCAAGTATTGCCTTGACGGTTAATAAAACGGAAATATCAGGTGTGAAAGATACGCCAGCAGCTTTACAAGCAGGTACAACCGCAAAAGTGATTTTGATTGACACCGTAAGTAGAGCCTTGATTGAAACATCTCAGCCGAATTCGAAAGTGTTGATTTCGGCAGGTTATCAGATTGGCAAATGGAATTTCAATGTTAGAAGTTCATACTTTGGAGGAGTAACAGCATGGGAAAAATTAAGCCGACCTGTTACAGGAACGACTAATTTACATAGAAGCCAAACTTTTGGAGGTAAAAATCTATACGATGTATCGGTGGTTTATAACTTCAATAAATTCTTGAGCTTAACACTTGGTGGTAACAATATCACCGACGTATATCCAGACAAAGTATATAGCAATTACGTTTCATATTCAAACGGTCAAGTTCCATATACTCGTAACGCCAACCAATTCGGATTCAATGGCTCGTATTATTACGGAAACTTAACGGTTCGTTTCTAATCAAAAGAATTACTGAGTACCTTAATTTATAAAATAGTAGGGGGTGTGTAAAAAGTGTAGCGTTTAATGTTCAAAGCAATTTGTGCAAAATAATATAGTTGCTTTTAGCTTTAATCTCATAAACTTTGGTTCTTTATAGTTTTACTTGGTCATAAAATTTTATCGCAGAACGCAGACAGGGTTAGAACCCTGTCTGCGTTAAACCAAGTAATTTCATACAGAGTCTAAACGTTGAACTTTTTACACAACCTTTACTTAAAAAGAAATTATTCCTTGACAAATCTGCTCTTACTTTTTGTTTGTTTGGTTTTGGGAGCAATCCTACAGCAAATCAAAGGCTTTCCGAAAGATGCCCCACGTGTTTTGAACGCCCTGATTATTTATGTCTGTTTGCCAGCCATTACCTTACATTATACGACAGAATTGAGTTTAAATCAACGTCAAGTATTACCCGTATTAATGCCCTATATTTTGTATGGCGTAGGGTT
>JARXAV010000167.1 GCA_029865665.1 Flectobacillus sp.
GTGTAAATAGTCATAATACGCCTGTTGCTTTTGTTCTCCAAAATATTTTAGCATCAACTTCGCAATACCAACATTGGATGAGTGTTCAAAAACCTGTTGGGCGGTAATCGTTCCATATCCGTGAGGTCCAGAATCCTCTAAGCGTTTACTCCCAATCATCATGCTCCCATTACCCGTATTTACCCATTCGTCGTTGGAGATATTGGCCTCTTCCATCAAGGCCACCATAGACGCTAATTTGAAAACCGAACCAGGGTCTGTTCTACTCAATACGGCATGGTTATAGTTTTCTACGTAACTAGTGTCGTTTACATTCGTTAGATTAGCCATGGCTTTGATTTCGCCAGTAGCTACTTCCATCACGATTACACAGCCTTTTTCGGCATTATAGCGTTTCAGAGCGTTGCGTAAAGAGGTTTCTGCAACATCTTGAATATTAACATTGATAGTCGTATGTACATCTACCCCAGGAATCGGAATAGATCCTTCTCCACCCTCAATAGGTCTCCAACTACCCCCTGCAATTTTTTCGAAGATGCCTTTTCCTGCTTTTCCTGCTAATTCTTTATCAAAACTATTTTCGATACCTACCTGTTCTTGATCTTTTTTATAACCAATCGCTCTGGAAGCCATGCTTCCGAAAGGATTATAACGCTTGGTTACTTTTTCAAAAACCACGCCCCCTTTGAATTTACCAAAACGGAAGATAGGCCACTTTCTCATCTCTTTAACCGCTTGATAGTCGATTAATTTGTTGTTGAGCATGATATAATTGACTTTTGCTCTGCGGGCAAAATCAATTTGATAAAAGTATTCTTTAGCACTTTTATCTTGGTAAAAATCTGACAACATCGTACACAAGGAATCTATCCCTTCATCATAAATTTTGATGTTTAGTGGATTTCTCATGGTAACTAAGGGGTCAAACCCTAGTCGATATTTAGGAAGAGATGTTGCCAATAAGCTACCATCGTCTGCATAAATATTACCACGAACAGCCTCAACCGTACGTTCTTTTACATAACTTAAACTAGCCTTTTTTCGCCATTTATCGCCGTCAATTGTTTGTAAAATAACAATTCTTCCAACAATGGCCAACGCAAAAAGAAGCATCATTAAAAACATGATGCGAACCCGTACTACGATGTCTTTTTTTATGTTCATAAAACTACACAAAAAGGCTTTTACTTAAATTGAAAACAGTACCTTGACATATTTAACCACATAGCTATTTAGTTTTCCTGTATTTCTATGGGGTTTTCTCAAGTAATAATGCTGAATTTTGAATGTTAAATTTTGGATTCGATACACACTTGTCAAGGTATTAAATCCAAAATTCAACATCCAAAATTTTGCATCACTATTTAGTCGTCGTTGGTAACGATTATTTTGGTTGGTGGGATTTTGTTTTCTTCAAGCCCCGTACTTTCCAATTTTTGAATGATTTCAGATTGCTTCCCAGATTTCATAAATGCAGCTTCCTGAGTGGTATAATCGGCTCTTTTTTCCTCTAAATCCGCCTTCAATACATCTATTTTATGAATTAGATTTTCTGCATTTAAGGACGACGCAATGTAGAGAATAATGAGAACAGAACTCCAAAGGATATACCGCATTTGATAGGCAGGAAAGGCCCCACCTAATACTTTGTCCATATTAAAGACACGGTCAAAAAAAGCAAAAACCCCTCTACTTGGAATGTACGTAGTGGGTTTAGCATTTTTCTTATTACGAGATACGTTCTTTGCCATGCTGATTAAGGGCGTTCACTTAGGATGATAAAGTTGCAATACGAAGTTTGGCACTTCTACTTCTGTTATTTCTGGCTAATTCCTCTGCGGAGGCTTCAATGGGTTTTCTACTGATACCATCTAGCGGTTTCGATACATTTCCATACACAATGTCTTTTTCAAGAACACCCGTAAAGTTTCCTGCTTTGATGTAATTTTTCACCAAACGATCTTCGAGCGAGTGGAAAGTCATGACACATAAGCGACTTCTTGTATCTGTAAGTAAGTCAGGTACTTGTTCTAAAAATTCCTGAATTACGGTTAGTTCTTCGTTCACTTCAATCCGAATTGCCTGAAAAACTTGGGCAAAATACCTGAATTCTTTGAATTTTGGGGCATATTTCTCTAATAATTCCTTAAATTCTCCAGTAGTGTTGATAGGATTATTCAGGCGTGCAGATACAATTCCAGCGGCTAAGGTTTTAGCATTTTTCACTTCTCCGTACATTCCCAGAATGCGGTGAAGTTTATCTTCGGGATAATTGTTAATAATGGTATAGGCTGAAACTTCTGCTTTTTGATTCATACGCATATCTAATTCGCCGTCAAATCGAGTTGAAAAACCACGTGTTGGTTCGTCGATTTGGTGGGAAGAAATACCTAAATCGGCTAAAATTCCATCTACTTTTTTTACGCCATACAAGCGTAAGAATTTCTTGATATTCCGAAAGTTTGTCTCGATGAAAGTAAAACGTTTATCGTCTATTGCTTCCGCATTTCGTTTAGCGTCTGGGTCTTGGTCAAAGGCGTACAGACGACCATTTTCTCCTAATTTCTCCAATATTGCTTTTGAGTGTCCTCCTCCTCCGAAGGTTACATCAACATAAATTCCATCTGGACGGATATTAAGACCGTCCAAACACTCTTGCAACATGATTGATTCGTGGTACATTCCTCTCTGTTTTTGGGTGCCAGCGTAGGCACTACTTCTTTGCTTCTTTTTTACAAATTTACAGAAAAACTAGGATGCTTGTGTCGTTAAGGAAACTTTAATCTTTTTTAACCATAATTCTTACAGGCTGCTGGGAGGGCATTTTGAATGATTGAGTAATTCTACATGTATTTGGTTCGGTTTTTGTTTGTTAAAGCTATACAATACACATTTAAGATAAATTAATTTAGGGCAAATAATAATTTAGTGATGTCTGATAAATTTAATATGAATAGATTCAATTATTTCAAAGAATAGTTATATATTTGCATTGAAGAAAAATGACTATTCCTTTGAATGTCAGTAAGTCATAGATTACTTACCTCCTTTTGCTAGTTTAAAACAAGTGAGTTGTATTTAAGATTTAAGTAATTACAACTATAACCCATCGCTCAAATATGAAAAAAAATTACATACTTACCTTTATCACTATGGTTTGTCTATCGGTTACGACAACCAGTTTTGCTCAATTAAAAGTGAAGTCAAATAAAGACATCTTGTTTGAGCTGAAAGTAAACGATGAAAATAAAACGGTTCTCAAGTGGGTTACTGCTGAAGGACATACAACAAGCAGATTTATTATTCAGCGAAGTAAGGATAATGAAACATATTTTGACATTAGAGAAATTGAAGTGAAGCAAGTGAGTAGTGAAGATCGTTTGCAATACACTTTCACGGATTATAAGATTTTAAGAGAGTCTGAGTTTTATCGCATTATGGAGTATGAACAAGACGGGAAAGTTCATGTCTATGCTCCAATTTCTGCAAAAGCGAATAATCCTGTTTCTGTTTCAACAATTGGAGACAAAAATATTATTCGTGTAGCAATTCAAGATGGAAAGAATTTAGTAGCTTTGCTTGGTACATCGTCTGGATTGGGCGTTCCTTGTGACTTTGAAATTGCTAAAGATAACAACCTGGTTATTAAACCTTCTTATACGTTAATGACAGGTAATTATGTGGTGAAATTACGTAGTTCAGCAGGTGAACAACAATATAAGTTTTTCGTAAGAAACGATGATATTTTTTAATTGACTGTAGGAGTTTGATTGAAATCCCTGATACCTTTGGCATCAGGGATTTTTTGTTTTTGTATCATCGTGAGGAAAAAGAAAAATAAGCTTCGTGACTTTTGTGTAACTCCGTGTAATACTTTATGCCGCTGAGTTGCACAGAGAGTCACCGAGTTCCACAGAGAGAAAATAATCTTTGTGAACCTTTGTGACTCTTTGCGTATCTGAGTGGTAATACTACCTATTTGATAGCCAATTGTTTGGTATCTGCTTCAATCACTTTGTTGAAAAACTCTCTAAATGCTGCGTATTCGCTTGGTAGAATGATGTCTTTTTTGCGAATTAAACTACGTTTTGCCAAGAGTTTATCTCCTTTTAGTTCGAATGACATATCGAAATCTGCAAAATCGCTCGTTAGATGAACATTTTCTGGTAGTTCTAATAGCTTTTTTCCAGTAGGAATTTCGCAAGTAATTGATTCTTTCATCTCTTTTGCTTCTAAAAACTCCCAAAGTAAAAAGGACATCTTACGTGTTTCTGCCGCAATAAAATCAGAAGATTTGATTTTGTCTGACCACGGTAAACTCAGAATTTTCATGCCTGCTACTTCACTAAGAGCATTTTTTACATGGTATTCATATTCGTAATTTAAGGAATCAGAACGTTTTTCTAGGTCAAAGAAATTTAATTTTGTCACCTTCAACACGCTACTAAAATCGGCTGCAAGTGATTCCGCAATTGCTTTTTCTCGTTCTTCTGGACTTAAACTTGCATTGGCATGACGGCTTCCACTGGCAATACTTCCAGTTTTTAAGGAAACTACTTTCGCTAAAATATCCTTTTGATTAAAGGCCAATTCCATTTGACGATAAACCCCGTTTACACTTTTGACGTTGGAGCGTAATTTACTCAGCGTTGTTTTGAAGTTCTCGCCCTCTCTCGGAATTTTCAAAATGTTGGTGTTTATCAACAAAGGCGACAGCGACCCAAAGGCATTTTTATTATCCGTTAATTCAATAAAATAGGTTGTTCCTTCGGTTTCAAGCGTAGCAATACAATGGTTAAAATTGATACTCGGTAAAAGCATATTGTTGTCGCCATTATCACGAGTAGATACCAGCACCAAATTGGCTTTTACACCCACTTCGTTACACATTGCCACAAATAGTGTGGATAAATCCTTACAATCGCCGAGTTTTGTGCTAAGTGTTCTGGATGCTTTTTGAGGAACAATACCACTTTGCATAAAAGCAACGCTCAGGTAATTAATGTTGTTTTCAATATAATTGTAAATGATTTTTGCTTTCGCTAAATCACTCAAGTTTTTAGGTTGATTTTGGAATAATTCACGAACGGTTTCTTGTACTTCAAAATCTGATTTTGCCTTTGTAGATGCTAAATCAGAATACCATTGACCAACAAAATTCCAGTCGGGCATGGTAGAAACCTCTAATACAGGTGCAATATCATTTAAGGTAGGCATCACCGACTCGCCTATGATAGCCGCTTGATTGGTTTGTTCCCAAGTATAGAGTTTAAAGTTTTCTAGCTGTTTAATCGTCGGTTTGATGTCCACATTATTCGTCTTTGATTGAAACGTTTTGTTGTCTGGCATCAATAAACTGTAACGAACCAACGCAGAAGGATAACCAAGTTTAAACAAAATTTTATCATTAAAATGCTGTCCTAGCATTCCAGAAGATAAATCCTCCAGACGATATACTACATGAATCGCATCGCCCGCTTCAAGACCAGTGAACACTAATTGATTGTCGTTGCTTTCTGCCTTCACTTTGCTACCATTGGCTTTTAGTACTTCTGCTTTTTCGATGATGTAATTTTGTGCATTTTCATTAAAAGGCACGGTAAATTCCTTCCATTCGTCAATTCCCTGTTGCGTCAAAATTTTAGCTAAGACTTCATCTCTTTCTTCCGTAGTACCCTGTGGATAAACTACCCGTTGCGTTTCATTGATGAGAATTAAGCTATTATCATTTGGATAGCTATCGGCTTTCGCTGCGTTTTTAAAGATTGATTCCGCATCGGTTTTAGGAAAATTAGAGAACAAATCAGGTTTATTTTCTAAGGCTCTTAACGCCTTGTGAGCTTCGAACAAAGTAGGAGTAAGTTCGATGGCTTTTTTGTAGGCATCAATCGCCTTATTCGTCTGATTCAGAGCTTTGTACGTTTCAGCGAGTTTTTGCCAGAAGTTGCCAAAATACGGAGCAAATTCCAATACTTTTAACCTATATACTAAGGCGTTTTTATAATCGGTAATCCCAAAATACTGGTCGGCTAAATCTTCATAATATCCGATTGCATACGGAAAGTTATTGATTCTAGTTTTGTAATAATTCAATCCTTCTTCTTTTTTACCATTCTGAAAACTCACCTTCGCAAGTTCCAAGAGAGCTTTATCGCTATAAGAATCACTGGTATATTTTTTCAAGATTGCCTGTGCTGTTTTAGGAGATTTTTTAACTTCCTGTTCAATTGCATAAGCAAGGTTTACGGCTTCATAATTATCGGGATATTTTTTGTATAACTTATCTGCCAACAAAATCATTGGCTCGTATTTTTGTTGTTTAGCCAATAATCCCAGTTCCGAGAAATCGGTGAATTTACTTTCGCCATAGCCATTTTTTACTTTAGTTAAGTATAATTCTGCTTCGGCAAAATCCTCTTTTCCCAAGGCTTCTGTAAAGAGTAATTGTAAACTTACAAATGAATCAGGGTCTTTAGATTTGATAAATTCCCCTTCTTTGGTCAATTCCGTTTTGTTTCCTTCACGAGAATAGGCTTCTACCAGCACATTACTCAAGAATGTACTTTCGGGAGCAAGTTCACGAGCTTTCTTTAAGTATTTTCTCGATTCATACGCCTTGTCGTTGCGTAGATAGGTTTCTGCCAACAGGATATAGTTCAGAATATCGTTTGGATTGTTTTTAATGGTATTCTCAAAATACGTTTCTGCAAAAAATGGAATGCTTACTGAATTGTATTCACCCGATTTTGGATAAGGTTGAGCAGTAGGCTGAGTGCTTAATCCTTGAATGGTATTTCCGTCTTTATCGGTCATACGAATTAAGAAATTTGCCCTGCCAGCTTCACTTTCACCAATTTGAACTAATACCCTGTTATAGCCTTTTTTCAGTTGAACCGTATTGGCATAAATATCTAAATCACAGTTACGTTCGGTGATTTCACTCGTAATTAATTTATCGTTTACCCAAATTTTCAGCGAACCCGAACAACCCGAACGCATGATTACGTCTTGGTCAATAGGACTATTCACGAAGGTTTGAGCATACATGATAGAATTGTTGATTTCAAAAAGGTAGGTAAAGTCAAACCACTTGTCGGAACGTTCAACGGGCGGTTTAAACCAAGAAATATTCGTCTTGATTTTGTTCTTAAAAACAGCATTACTTTCTGGATGTTCTAGCACCTGAAAGTCCTTGTTGAAGCCACTTGCCGAGGTATTTTCAAATGTTCCGAGTACTTGCCAATTGGCAATTGCTCCAATTTTAGCAAATTCCGTAAAGGCTTCTGCGGGTTTTGCCGCATACTGATAATGATCACCAATCGCAGCAACGGCCATTGCACGCATCGTACCATTTAGGCGTTTATCTTGGAGTAGTTTATTCAAAAAAGCCAATTGATAGGCTGTTTTTTTACCAGAATACCCGTTAAACATCGCCCCTGTACTCCAAAGAGCATACAGGTGTGGAAAAGGGTTTGGTGCTGAATCATAAAACTTATCAATGAATCCGAATGCTTTTTCGTTGTTTTCCTCTCCCCAAGCCAACAAGGCTAAACCTAAGTAGGCTTCTGCTTTGGAATCTGAAACC
This sequence comes from Flectobacillus sp., assembly GCA_029865665.1. The sequence continues at coordinate 7,586 of JARXAV010000167.1, forward strand.
GAACTAGCTTCTGTGAATAAGTCCAGTGCTGTTTTGCGTTGATTGCTATGGAAGGCAGTCCATGCTTTTTTTAAGGCGGCATTGTCGCTGGCTAAGATAGGCAGAGTAATTACAATAGAAAAAATAAAAGCTAAGAGTGCTTTAAGGTAGAAACTTCTCGTTGACATAGAATAGATTAATTTAGTTCTAAGAACAAATAACGCAGAAAGTAAGAATAAAACAAAAAACCTCATGCCAAAAGGGATGAGGTTTTTTGAGGATATTATAAAAAGAATCTTATTTCAATTTAGCTACCGCTACTTTGATACGCTCGCAAGCTTCTACTAATTGTTCGTCAGCCGCCGCCGTAGAGATACGCATACAGTTTGGAGCTCCGAAACCAGAACCTGCTACGGTTGCAACAAATGCGTCAGCCAATAACCATAAACAGAAATCGTCTGAGTTATTGATAGCCGTTGTGCCATCTGTTTTACCGAAATAGTAAGAAATATCAGGGAATGCGTAGAATGCACCGTCTGGCATATTTACTTTGAAACCAGGGATTTCACGTAATAAACCAACTACTAATTTACGACGACGGTCATACGCTTCTTTCATTTTGTAGGCATCATCCAATGGGCCATTGAATGCTGCTACTGCTGCTTTTTGAGCGATTGAACCTGTACCCGAAGTTACTTGTCCTTGTAATTTCTCGATGCCTTCTGCAATCCATTTTGCCGAAGCCGTGAAACCAATTCTCCAGCCTGTCATAGCGTGACCTTTAGCCACCCCATTTACCGTAATAACACGGTCTTTGATAGCAGGAATTGAACCAATCGAGAAGTGACCACCGTCTGTGAAGTTGATGTATTCATAGATTTCATCCGCCAATACAAAGATGTTTGGATTTTTTTCTACGATGGCAGCGATTGCTCTTAATTCTTCTTCGGTATAAACAGAACCCGTTGGGTTGTTTGGAGAAGCAAACATCACCAATTTCGTTTTTGGAGTGATTGCTGCTTCAAATTGTTCTGGAGTTACTTTGAAGTTATTGTCAAAAGAGCCTTCAACGATAACCGAAGTTCCTTCTGCTAATTTCACCATTTCAGAATAAGAAACCCAGTATGGAGCAAAGATTAATACTTCGTCACCTGGATTAATCAATACAGAGATAGCATTCGCTAATGAATGTTTTGCACCTGTTGATACAACGATATTTTCTGGTTTCCAGTCAATTTTATTATCACGTAATAACTTATCTGCGATAGCTTTACGAAGGTCAGGATAACCCGCTACAGGTGAATATCCATGAAAACCAGCGTCGATAGCGTCCTTTGCAGCATCACAAATGTGCTTAGGCGTTTTGAAATCTGGTTCACCAACTGAAAGACTAATAACCTTATGACCTAACGCTGCTAATTCACGAGCTTTTTTAGTCATTCCCAAGGTAGCTGATTCCTCTAATGCGTTAATTCGATTTGATAATAATTCGACAGACATTTTTTTTCGGATTTTAGGCGTGTTCATCACACCGCTATTTTAACAAATGTATGGGCTGTAAAAGGTGTCCCATACGTAAATCGTGCAAAATTACTTGATGTGTGCTTTGTAAGCTAAAATTTTTGTAATTATTTCTATATAGACGATGCCCATTCTCCTAAAGAATACAAAATTATTTTTTAAGGATTTTTAACGACCCTTGCAACCTTTGAGAAAGCCTGCCTGTCTAAGTATTCAGAAAGAGTCCAAAACAATATTCGTTTAATTATTAAATCACATTAAAACAAATTCAAAACATGAAAAAATTATTGTTTATGTTGATGGCTGCAATGGGTCTATTTGTAGCAAGTTGTAAGCAAGGAGACGACGTAACACCTAGCTCTTCTGATGACATTTTAGATGCTGTAACCGCATCAGCAGCTCGTACTGCTGCCGTTTCTGATACCGCTACTAAAAAGGTATGTAAAGGAAATATTACAAGTGTTGACCCTGCTGCTTTACCTGCTGCAATTACTACATACATCACTACTAACTATGCAGGTGCTTCTATCAAATTTGCTGGTAAAGATGCAGTAGGGCAGTATTTAGTAGGTATCGAAAAAGACACTGTAAGAACAGGTTTATTGTTTGATGCCAACGGAGTATTCATCAAAGCGATGGTGCATTATGCTAAAAAATCAAAATTGACTGAGGTTGCAGTGACAGCTTTACCTGCTGTTATTACTACTTATGTATCGACTAATTATGCTGGTTATACCATCAAGCGTGCGGGAACGGATGCTTCTGGTAATTATTTAGTAGGTATTTTAGATAGCACAGGTGCTAAAAAAGTAGTATTACAATTCACCTCAGCAGGGGTATTCACAGCAGTGAAAGAAGTACCGCCACATCAGGGTAAAGATGGAAAAGGAAAAACAAAAAGATAAGATTTAGGTTCATGGTTTCTCGAAAGGTCTTCTCATTATTGGGGAGACCTTTTTTTGTTAATGTTAAAATTATGATAAGCCATAATAAGGTTCTAACCTAGCTTGCTTAACTTGTGAAAAATATTCCAAAAAATAATTCTAGAAAAATGAAAAGAACCAGTCTATTGTCGCTGTTATTGATGTTATGTTTCCCTCTTGTTTATGGACAAAAGAAAGCAGCTAGTCCGAAAGAATTTTTCTTACTAGTAGGTACATACACCGCCAAAACCAGTGAAGGAGTTTATTGCTACAAATTCAATACTAAAACGGGCGATTTTGAATACGCAAGCACGGCCAAAGGATTAAAAAATCCATCTTTTTTAACGGTGTCACCTAACAAAAAAATGGTTTATACCGTGGGTGAATACGACAAAGTAGGAGCTGTAAATGCGCTTAAAGTAAACGATAAAACAGGAGAATTAACCTTTGTAAATACCCAACCAGCAGGTGGAGGGGCTTCATGCCATATTACGACTGATAAATCAGGTAAATGGATATTAGTAGGAAATTATACAGGAGGAGATTTGAGTATTTTACCCATCAATGCCGATGGTTCGGTAGGAGTTCTGAAACAAACGATTCAGCACAAAGGAAGTAGTGTAAACAAAGACCGTCAGACAGCACCACACGTTCACTCGGTGAATATTGCGGCTAATAACCGTGATGTATTTGTGCCAGATTTGGGATTGGATAAAATTATGACTTACTCGCTTGATGCCAAAACAGGAGCCTTAACCGCTGGAAATCCTGCTTTTACTGCCGTTGAAGCAGGTGCAGGCCCAAGACATTTCTGTTTTCATCCAAACAATAAGTTTGCCTATTCAATTCAAGAGTTAAACTCGTCTGTAAATGTATATGATTATAAAAACGGTGCTTTGACAGAAAAACAGATGATTTCTACTTTACCAGATTCTTATACAGGACAAAAATGGTGTGCAGATTTTCATATTTCGGCAGATGGTAAATTCTTATATGCTTCGAATCGTGGACATCAGAGTTTAACAATTTACTCGGTTGATCCACAAACAGGGAAGTTGACATGGGTAGATAATACTTCTGTGTTAGGAAAAACACCTCGTAATTTCACGATTGACCCGACGGGTAATTTTGTATTAGTGGCTAATCAGGATTCAGATAACATCGTGATTTTTAAACGAGATAAGACAACGGGTAAAATAACGCCAACAGGAAAAGAAATCACCGTTTCGATGCCTGTTTGCTTGCAATGGCTTCCGAAAAAATAAGCGTTTATGCTTGTTTGTAGGGGGTAATCTGTTCTGACCCTGACAGTAGTCAACGACTAGAACAGCTATATCACTAAGCGATTGATGAGACCGATGTGTAATCCCTACGGGATAGGGTTCGTCGGTACTTTTTTTGGGTTACCAATGTATAATCCCTCTGGGATAACCCTGACAGCGGCTTTTTTGCCCTGTTAGGGTTGTTATCTGGTAACTCTGTTTTCTAAGTTCCATCTGGACTGCTGATCTAGTTAGTAAGCAGGGAGGTTACCGATGTGTAATCCCTACGGGATAACCCTGACAGCGGCTTTTTTGCCCTGTCAGGGTTGCTATCTGGTAGTTCTGCTAAGTTCCATCGAGACGACCGATTTAGTAAGCAGAGATTTTAATCCCTGCATTTACACTAATCTCCGCAAATGTGCGGAGATTAAGCCCATATATTCACCGCAAAGCCTTTACTGAACTCAAAAACGCTTTTCTAGCGAAATACTTCCCACAAAAAAACTGTACCTTTCGGGAAATATTTGTTCGATTCCATGAAAATTCTGCATACTGCCGATTGGCATTTAGGTAAAAAACTCCACAAATACGATCTTACAGAAGAGCATCAGTTATTTTTTGACTGGCTCGTCTCGCTTATTCAAGAACGTGAAATTACGCTGTTATTGATTTCGGGCGATGTCTTTGATTTGGCAAATCCGCCAACAGAAGCTCGTGCTTTATACTTTAACTTCCTTCGTAAAATGATTGAGTTGAAGTGTAAAATCGTCATCACAGGAGGTAATCACGATTCGGCTTCGATGCTCAATGCACCCAAAGATATTTTGGCTTTGTTGGATGTGCGGGTAATTGGTGGAGCAACGCCAAATCTGGCAGATGAACTACTGGTTTATGACGACTTAGTGGTGTGTCCAGTGCCTTATTTGCGGGATGCCGATTTACGTCAGTCTTTAGAAGGGGAAACAGCCAGCAATCGAGTAGAGGCGGTGCGACAAGGAATTAAAAGCCATTACGACGAGTTAGCTCAGTTGTGTCAAGAGCAATATCCCGATAGATTCGCTCTGGCAATGGGACATTTATATGCTCACGGAGCCAGCACGTCGGAGTCGGAACGAGAAATACAAATGGGTAATTTAGCTGGTTTTGAAGGTACTGATTTCTCCTCGACTTTTCAGTATGTAGCTTTGGGACATATTCATCGTCCGCAACGGGTTTCGGGTTTAGAACACATTCGCTATTCGGGTTCGCCCATTGCTTTGAGTTTTAGCGAAAAAGACGATGCCAAAACGGTAATCGAACTAACCCTTGAACATAACCAATTACAGGAAATTACCCCCATTGCCGTACCCAAATTTCGAGTATTAAAGAAATTGACAGGTTCGCTCGAAAAAGTAAAAAGTCAGTTGACAAGCTTTCAGAACGAAGCTCCTTTGAAAGCATTTTTAGAAATAGAAGTAAGCGAAGAAGCCTATAATCCTTTATTGATTCGTGAATTAAATGAAATTGTAAGCATTTTTGAAGACGAGCATGCAACGGTTTTGAAACATCGAATTACCTTCAAAAACGAAGTAAACAGTACGGATGAACTTTTTCACGAAGGACAGCAAATCGACGACATTTCTGAAATAGATATTCTTAAAAGACGGTTGGACAAAGAAGACGGTCTTTCTGACGAACACCGTGCCTTAGTGCTAGAGGCTTTCACCGAACTATTACAAAAAGTAAAAGAAGAAAACTAATCATGCGTAGTGATGAATGTATCACGTACCTTTGTATGGCGTAACCAAGAGGAAATAATCACTCTATCAAGTAATCAGTCAAAAATCTTGTTATTTGTTTTTTGTAAAGACTTCACTCATAACTAGTGTATTCAATCCAAAATCCAACATTCAAAATTTTCCATTATTACTCAGTTACGCATTCATCATTACTTTCCTTTATCACGTATGTCTTTTGAATCATTAGGTTTGTCCGAATCGTTACTCAAAGCGATTGCCAAACAACAATATCCAGCTCCTTTTCCTATCCAAGAACAAGCCATTCCTGCCATTTTAGCGGGGCATGATATTCAAGGAATTGCCCAAACGGGTTCGGGTAAAACGGCTAGTTTTGTATTGCCGATTTTGGAGTTGTTTCAACGAAAAAAAGAAACGAGAAGCTTACACCTCAAAGTGTTAATTCTTGCTCCTACTCGTGAACTGGTGCTTCAAATCAGTGAGGTTATCAGTATGTTTTCGGAGAATTTGCCCATCAAAGTAAAAAATATGGCTGTTTTTGGGGGAATACCCATCAATCAGCAGATTGCTAAATTAAAAGATACCGAAATCTTAGTAGCTACGCCAGGGCGTTTATTGGATTTGATTTTTACGCAATCGGTAAGCCTAAAGCGGGTAGAAATGCTGGTTTTGGACGAAGCCGATAAAATGTTAGACCTTGGTTTTGAGGAGGAAATGAACGATGTACTTTCGCTTTTACCCAAGAAGCGTCAGAATATTTTGTTTTCGGCAACACTGGATACTAAGTTGACGGTAATCAAAGACCGTTTATTGTCAGAACCTGTTAAAATCGAGATTGAAGCTGAGATTGTTAATATTGACCAAATTAAACAAACGGCTTATTTGGTTGACCCAGACCGCAAAGGTCCTTTGTTGCGTTATTTGATTAAGACCCAAGAAATGACCCAAGTATTAGTCTTTGTGTCTTCGACCCGAACGGCAGATAATGTGGTGGATAAGTTGAAGAAAAATGGTATTTCAGCTTTGGCTATTCACAGTAAAAAATCACAAGGAGCTAGAACGGAAGCTTTACAAAGTTTCAAGAAAGGAAAGCTCAACGTGTTAGTGGCAACTGATTTGGCTTCAAGAGGAATTGATATTGCTTTTTTACCCTTTGTTATTAATTACGAATTGCCTCGTTCGCCTAAAGATTACGTCCATCGTATCGGTAGAACGGGTCGTGCCAATGCCTCTGGAGAAGCCCTTTCTTTAGTTTCTCCAGAAGAGGAACATCATTTCCGTATCATTGAGAAAAAGATGGGTAAAAAGGTAGAAAAAATCGACATGGCAGAAGAGAAGGCTTTTGAAAAGTATTATTAA
>JARXAV010000237.1 GCA_029865665.1 Flectobacillus sp.
GGATGTGAGAGCAGACGCTCCTGCATCTTATGCAACTCAGGCACACGTAACACCGGGTGCATACAAACACTGGGACTTCTTTGGTACGATTTCGGCTACTCCAACTTGGACTACCTATACTAGAGAGATTACTGTTACTGCGGATATGGCTACTTGTGGTGCTATTGCCTTTAATCTTGGTAAAACAGCGACTACCTACTATTTTGATAACATTACCTTAACCAAGTACAATGCTACAGGGAGTGTTCAAACAAAAGAAAAAGCACCTGATGTAAAAAAGACAATCGTTACTAATGCGTTGGATAAATGGATGGCTGGTATGTTGACGGCGAGCAAGCCTTATGTGAAAGCATGGGATGTTGTAAACGAACCAATGGACGATGCCAAGCCTTATGAGCTTAAAACAGGTATAGGAAGAGCCTTAGCAGGTGATGAATTTTATTGGCAAGACTATATGGGTAAAGATTATGCCGTGACGGCTTTCCAAATGGCAAGAAAATATGGAAACCCTAACGATATTCTTTTCATAAATGATTATAACCTGGAATATAGCTTAGATAAATGTAAAGGGCTTATTGCCTACACAAGTTATATCGAAAGTAAGGGAGCCAAAGTTGACGGTATCGGTACGCAAATGCACATAGACATTAAATCTGACAAAACTAAGATAGTGGATATGTTTAAGTTACTTGCTGCAACAGGTAAGTTGATTAAAATCTCTGAATTAGACATAGGTTTAGGTAATGTTAAAACAGCTAGTGCAACCCCAGCACAGTACATGGCACAGGCAGAAATGTATAAATATGTAATTGACAAATATTTTGAAATTATTCCTGCTGCTCAACGATATGGTATTACTATTTGGAGTCCGTTAGACAGTCCTGCAAACTCAAGCTGGCGAGCAGATGAACCCATCGGACTTTGGACACAACAATATGTAAGAAAACGTGCTTATTCTTATGTTGCTGAGGCAATCAAAGCAAACATGAAATAACCCAATTAGATAATACTTTTTCCATCATTTTGAAATCCCTCACATTGTCATAATGTTGAGGGATTTTACATTCATTAGTATCCAATTGGCACCCCGAAATTGAAGTTATTCCCTCTTTTAATGAAATAAATTATATAAAAAATACTTATATTTCTTCTTTTTGAACATTAGGTATATAGATTTGATAATATGTGCTACTTAATTTTTGCCCCATCAATTTACTTTACAATGTAAAAAATGGCATTTTTATAAATAAGTTTAAATTAATTACAGAAACAATTATATTTAATACCTCCACAGGTTATCATGGCTTCTGAGCTGTTTAAGAGAGCATGATTGTAAACGTTGTTTGTAACAGTTGAATTCGAAAAAATATACGTATTACTCTAATGAAAAGACCAATAAAATTCCTCATTACCTCTTTGACTATATGTGTGATTTGTTCTTCTTGCAATACTTACGAGAGCCCTGTAACGCCTGTAGTTGTAAAGACGAATCCTTTTAAAGTAACGCTTAATCCACAAACTACTTACCAAAGCATTTCAGGTTTTGGAGGAGCTAATCGAATGTGGGGAAATCAATCTCTTAAACCTACTGAAGCGACTAAAGCTTTTGGATTAGGAGAAAATGAGTTAGGACTAAGTATTCTTAGAGTAAGACTTTCTTCGAATAAAAACGAATGGCCAATCATCATTGAAGCGGTAAAAGAAGCAAATAAACATGGAGTAAAAGTATTAGCTAGTCCGTGGTCTCCACCAGCAGCTCTTAAAAGTAATAACAGTGATGTGAGAGGCTATTTACTACCTGAAAACTATAAAGTATTTAAAGATTATATCAACGAGTTCCTTGCGTACACGAATCAAAATGGAGCTAAAATTGATGTCGTTTCGATTCAAAACGAGCCCGATTGGAAACCAACCTACGAGTCTTGTGACTATACGTCCGATGATTTCATCAATTTCTTGAAAGCTCCTGGGCAAATTATAGGTGCCAAAGTTGCAGCACCCGAATCGTTGAACTTTAATCAGAACATGACCAATGCAATTTTATCAGACGATGTGGCAGCAAAAAGTATTGACATCGTAGCAGGACATATTTATGGCGGTGGTTTAGCTCCTTTTCCGTTAGCAGTCCAAAAAAATAAGGAAGTTTGGATGACTGAATTTCTCTTGAATCTAAACACTGGAAATGCAGGGGCTGCCGCATGGAGTACCTACACAGAATCAGCAAAATGGGAGGAGTCTCTCAAGATGCTAGTATCAGTTCACGATGCGATGAATAACAATTGGAATGCTTATGTATGGTGGTATTTACAACGGTATTACTCATTTATCGGAGATGGAGAACAAAACACCGTAAATGGTGAAGTATTAAAGAGGGGATATGCATTTGCTCATTTTTCCAAATTCATTAGGCCTGGTTTTATGAGATTTGGCGTGGAAGTTCCAAATAATAATTACTTAAAAATTACTGCATATCGAAAAGATAATCAGTCGGTTATAGTTGTAATTAATCCCGAATCATTTGTAATCAAAACAGTGCAACTCAACGGATTAACGATAAAATCTGCCACTACGTATCAGACAACCGAAAACGTAACATTAAACAAAATGACCTTACCTGTCTCCAACAACGTAGTAGAAATGGATATTCCAGCAAAAAGTGTAACAACCATTATAATAAATAATTAACAGTCTTACCTTTGATGTTATAGAAAAGCTATGGAAGTACAATAAATAGATATAAAAAATACCCATATATCTAGCACTTATAGATAGCGTTTGTAACACAAAACCATAATCAGATAGTATAACGAATATAGTTAAACATTACCTTTATTATTATGCAACAACAAAAACTCTCAGTTTTAGAGAAAGTAGGATACAGTCTCGGCGATTTAGCCGCCAACCTAATATTCCAAACATTAATGACATTCTTGGCGTATTTTTATACCGATGTGTATAAAATTCCCGCAGGAAAAGCCAGCTTAATTATTTTTACGGGAGGTATTATAGGGGCATTTTTCAATGTTTTGATGGGAATTATTGCCGATAGAACTTCTACTCGTTGGGGAAAATTCCGTCCTTGGTTATTATGGACTTCTATTCCTTTTGGTGTTATTTCTCTTTTAGCTTTTTCAACGCCCGATTTCAGCGAAACGGGAAAGGTGATTTATGCTTTAGTTACCTATTTGTCTTTGGTTTTAGTTTACTCGGCTAATAACCTTCCTTATTCTGCTTTAAGTGGCGTAATGACAGGTGATATGGCCGACCGTAACAGCTTATCTTCTTACCGTTTTGTGGCTGTAATGGTGGCTCAATTCATCATTCAATCGTTACTATTACCTTTAGCACTTTCGTTAGGTCATGGCGATAAAGCCGTTGGTTTTGAGAAAGTGATGTTCTTCTTTGCCATCGTTGGTGTTATTTGTTTTATCATTACTTTTCTAACAACCAAAGAACGCATTGTTCCACCTGCAGCCGAAAGAAATAGTATTTCGCAAGACCTTTCCGATTTATCAAAAAACCGTCCGTGGGTAATTATGCTTTTACTTACCATATTGGTTTTCATTACGTTATCCTTGAAAGGTGGAATGTACATTTATTACTTTAAGTATTATTTGAATCCTGAAGCACAGGCTACTTTTTTAGAGAGTATTGGTTTTAATAGTTTCATCGGAGGATTAAATGAAACCATTACAGGCTTAGGCTTAGGAAAATTTGAATGGCCAGAAGATGCACCAACTTCAGCTAATAGTTTGTTCAATGCAGGTGGCATCATCTTTATGATTGTAGGTATTATGTTCTCAAAACCTTTGGCTGACAAATTCGGGAAACGTAACATTTTTGCAATTTTCCTTACGCTTTCGGCTCTTTGCTTAATCATGTTTAATTTTTATGCCAAAGATTCTATCGGTATCGTTTTCATCACGCAAATTTTACACGGATTTACGTATGGTGTAACGATTCCATTACTCTGGGCGATGATTGCTGACGTAGCGGATTATAGCGAATGGAAAAATAACCGAAGAGCTACCGCCATTATTTTCTCTGCGATGATTTTTGGTTTGAAGGCTGGTTTAAGTATTGGTGGTGCTATTGGAGCGGCTTTACTTTCCAATTATGGCTACGTGGCCGAACAAGTTAACCAAACTGTAGAAGCTGTTTCGGGTATTAAAATGGCAGTTAGCGTTTACCCAGGCGTTATCTTTATTCTCGGAGCAATCTTAGTGATGGGTTATGAAATTGATAAAGCAATGGAATTGAAACTCGAAAGAGAATTAAAAGAAAGAAGAAAATAGGTAGCTAGTGGGTTTGGTTGTTAGGTGTTAATATATGCCAACACTTATCCTTCTAAGCGAAATGATTTTCAACACAAGTTTAGTATTTAATTTAGAAAGTAATCAGTATAAAAAAATGCCAGAAGCAAGCGTAGAACACATTGATTTTCAAGATTTAAACAGTCGAGCTATTTCGCAACCGCTCGTAAAACACATTTATACTGCCGACCCTTCGGCTCATGTTTTTGACGGTAAAATTTATATTTATCCTTCGCACGATATTGAGGCGGGTATTCCATTCGATGATTTAGGAAGCCATTTTGCGATGGAAGATTACCACGTTATTTCAATGGACTCGGTCGATAGCGAAGCCGTTGATAATGGAGTGGCTCTTCACGTAAAAGATGTGGCATGGGCAGAACGCCAAATGTGGGCACCTGATGCAGCTCATAAAGACGGAAAATATTACTTGTATTTTCCTGCTAAGAGAGCCGATGACATCTTCCAAATTGGTGTTGCCGTTGGAGATTCTCCCGTTGGCCCTTTCCGTGCTGAACCCTTAGCAATTGAGGGTAGTTACTCGATTGACCCTGCCGTTTTTGAGGATAAAGACGGTTCGTATTATATGTATTTTGGTGGTCTTTGGGGTGGCCAACTTCAAAGTTATCGCAATAATATCTATTCAGAAAGTAATCAAGAACCAGCATCTGACGAACCTGCTCTTCGTCCATTAGTGGCAAAGTTGACAGATGATATGCTTCAATTTGCCGAAGAGCCAAAGTCGATATTGATTCTGGACGAAAATGGAGAAGAATTGTTAGCAGGCGATAATGACCGTCGTTTCTTTGAGGCTTCATGGATGCACTTCTATGAAGGCAAATATTATTTCTCGTATTCAACAGGCGATACGCATTTTCTATGTTACGCAACGGGCGATAATCCGTATGGCCCTTTCACCTATCAAGGTCGCATCTTGAATCCTGTTGTTGGCTGGACAACTCACCATTCCATCTGTGAAGTCGATGGGAAGTGGTATCTTTTCTACCACGATTCGAGTTTATCAGAAGGTGTAACTCATTTGAGAAGTATTAAAGTAACCGAAATCAATTACGATTCGGAGGGTAAAATACAGACTATTGAGCCATATCGTTAAAATTATTGAAGTATAATGTTAGAAATCTTAGAATTACCAACTTTTTAGAAAGTTGGTAATTCTGTTTATAAGAAAGATTTTTTAAACTTTTTGTGTAATTCAGCCATGAGATTATTTAAACTATTAATGTTCTTTTGTTTTACCTGTTGCTTTTCAAGCATGGCACAAATCCGATTACCTAAGCTCATTTCGGATAATATGGTTTTGCAACGTGACCAACCCATTAAAATTTGGGGTTGGGCTTCGCCAAAAGAAAAAATTACGCTCATTTTTAAAAATAAAAGCCTCAAAACCATCACTTCGGACGCTGGAAAATGGGAAATTACCTTGCCCGCTCAACCCGCAGGAACGGACGTTGAAATAATCTTGAAAGGAAAAAATGAAATAACTCTCAAAAATATCGCTTTTGGAGATGTTTGGCTTTGTAGTGGACAAAGCAATATGACCGTTACGATGGAACGCATCAAAGAGCGTTTCCCAGAAGACATTGCCTCGGCAAATTACCCTGCTATCCGCTATTTTTTTGTACCTACCCTTACAGACTTAAATACGCCTAAAGAAGATTTTCCATTAGGAGAATGGAAAACAGCTACTACTAACAATATTCTCTCAACTGGTGCAATTGCTTATTACTTTGCCCGTGACCTTTACGAAAAATATCAAGTACCCATCGGCATGATTAACAGCTCGGTTGGTGGTACGCCTATTGAGGCTTGGATAAGTGAAGAAGGTTTCAAAAAAATGGATGATTATCAGAAAATCATTACTCAAAATAAAGACACTAATTATGTTAATTCTTTGAATCGTCGCATTGTACCAACTTCTACGAATCGCCCATTAGTTAAAGATTTAGGGAGCATTGAACATTGGGAAAAGCCTGATTATCAAGAAAAAGGATGGCGCAATTTCAATATCCCTGGGTATTGGGAAGACCAAGGATTAAAGGATTTAAACGGAGTCGTATGGTTTAGAAGAGAATTTGAAGTACCTAAAAGTTGGCTCGGGAAATCAGTAAAACTCTACATGGGCAGAATTGTAGATGCCGATGAAATGTACGTAAATGGAAAGCGAATCGGTAATATCACCTATCAATATCCTCCAAGACGTTACGAAATCCCTGCTGATTTACTCAAAGAAGGGAAAAATACCTTTGTCATTCGTGTCACTAATATGGCTGGGAAAGGAGGATTTGTCACGGACAAACCTTACTATATGACTGCCAATGGTGAAGAAATCGACTTGAAAGGCACGTGGAAATATAAAGTTGGCGAAGTCTATCAACCAGCTAATTGGAGTGAATTTAATGGCGGTGGCTTGGTTAATCAAAACCAACCAACGGCTTTGTATAATGCCATGATTGCCCCTGTGTTACAAACATCTATCAAAGGTTTTTTATGGTATCAGGGAGAAAGTAGCACCACTTTTCCAGAAAAATACGACGGACTAATTACTACCTTAATTACCAATTGGAGAAACCTTTGGAAGAATGAAACGTTACCGTTTTTTGTAGTACAATTAGCTAATTTTCAAGAAGTAAACTACACACCGACAGAAAGTAATTGGGCAAGATTACGGGAAGCTCAAAACAAAGCCTTAGCACTTCCCAATACAGCCGTAACAACAACTATCGACTTAGGCGAATGGAATGATATTCACCCCTTAAACAAAAAAGATATTGGCAAACGTTTGGCACTTGCCGCTCAACATATTGCTTATAACGACAAATCTGTTGTTCATTCTGGGCCTACGTTCAAAAGTCAATTGATTGACAAGGATAAAATCGTGCTGACTTTCGATAACACAGACGATGGCATTGTTTCAAAAGATGGCGAAGAATTACGTTGGTTCGCTATTGCCGATTATGATAAGAAATTCGTTTGGGCGAAAGCTCGCATCGTGGCTAAGGATAAGATTGAATTATCTAATGAAACCGTGAAGAACCCTAAGTATGTTCGCTATGCTTGGCAGGATAATCCAGAAGGTGTAAACTTCTATAATTCACCTAATTTACCTGCTTCTCCTTTTAGAACAGATGGTGAAAATTTGGATGAAACAAAACCGTGGAAAGGCAAAAAATGTGCTGTCGTGCTGACATACGATGATGCCTTGAATGTGCACTTGGACAACGTTGCCCCAGCCTTAGATTCCTTAAGTTTGAAGGGTACATTTTACTTAACTGCTTCTTCTGAAGCTGGTATGAAAAGAATCAGTGACTGGAGAAGAATTGCCATGAATGGACACGAGTTGGGTAATCATACGCTCTATCATCCTTGTGATGCTACGGGTGCTGGCATGAGTTGGGTGAAACCAGAATACGATTTAAGTAAGTATAGTTTACGAAAAATTCAGGATGAAATTAAGATGTGTAATGCATACCTAAAAGCCATTGATGGAAAAGATAAACGCACTTTTGCTTTTACCTGTGGACATAAAAAAGTGATAGAAGGCGAGTTTATCCAATCGCTTACCAGTGAATTTGTAGCCGCTCGTGCCGTAAGAAGTCAAATGCACACTTTTGAAGAGCAAAATCTCTTGGACATGGACTGCTATAGCATGGAAGGAAAATCAGGAGAAGAGATGATTGAGTTGGTCAAAGAAGCTCAAAAATCGGGTAAGTTATTAGTGTTTCTCTTTCATGGTGTTGGTGGCGAACATGGCTTAAATGTTTCTAAAGAAGCTCATAGTCAGTTAGTTCACTATTTGAAGGAAAACGAAAAAGAAATCTATATTGATACCATGCTCAAGGTTGCGGAGCATCTTAAAGGATTAAAAAAGTAGGTGTTCGTCACCTAAACCAAATATACATACACTATGAACTCAATCATAAATAAACAGGTAAAAGCCAAGTTACTATTGTTTGCCTACCTGCTCATTGCCCTCTGTTTACCCAATACAACATGGGCAATTGGTGAACCTTCATATATTTCGGAGAAAGCAGGCAAAGGCTTTTTCCAATTATCTCTTGGGGCAAAAACAAGCTCTTTGGTAATTAATTCTACGGATTATACAGGGGTAATTAGAGCGTTAAAAGACTTGCAATCAGACATTAACAAAGTCACCAGTCATACGCCAACCATCGTTTACGATAAATTACCACAGAACGAAAAACAAGTCGTAATTGTAGGCACGTATGGAAAAAGCCCACTCATCGACCAATTGGTTAAAACTAAAAAAATTGACCTAAAAAATATCATCGGTAAATGGGAAGCCTATACAATCCAAACCGTCGAAAAGCCTTTTGCAGGTGTCGATAGAGCTTTAGTAATTGTTGGGAACGATAAGCGAGGAACGATTTATGGTATTTATCATTTGTCGGAGCAAATAGGCGTTTCTCCTTGGTATTTTTGGGCTGATGTACCTGTGGCTCATAAAAAAGCTCTTTTTGTAAAACCCATTCATATCACCGAATCCCCAAGTGTAAAATATCGAGGTATCTTCATTAACGACGAAGCTCCCGCTTTATCCAATTGGATTAAAGAAAAATATGGGATGATAAAACCTAGTAAAAATCCACCGATTGGCGAGGGCGTTGTCAATTATGGGCATGAGTTTTACAGCCATATTTTTGAGTTAATGCTCCGAATCAAAGCAAATTATCTATGGCCTGCCATGTGGGGAAATGCCTTTAACGAAGATGATGCAGAAAACCCTCGCTTGGCAGACGAATACGGAATTGTCATGGGAACATCCCATCAAGAACCGATGGTTCGTTCGCAACAAGAATGGGACAGACGTTATTACAAAACCATTGGGCATTGGAATTATCACAAATATCCAGATACGTTAGCTAAATTTTGGAGAGAAGGCATTCGTCGTAATAAAAATTACGAAAGTATTGTCACCTTGGGACTTCGTGGGGCAAATGACTCCGAAATTGAAGGAGGTATCAAGGCAAACATTGCCATGGTAGAAGGAATTGTGAACAGACAACAAAAGATTCTTGCCGAAGAGGTCAATCCAGACATTTCGCAAGTGCCGCAATCTTGGTGTTTGTACAAAGAAATTATGGAGTATTACAACGAAGGAATGCGAGTTCCTGATAATATAACGCTCTTATGGACAGACGATAACTGGGGAAATATTCGCCGACTACCAACGCCCGAGGAACGTAAACGAGCAGGTGGTTCGGGGGTGTATTATCACTTCGATTATCATGGTGACCCTCGTAGTTATGAA
>JARXAV010000221.1 GCA_029865665.1 Flectobacillus sp.
AAACGATTTTGGACAGATTTTAGATGCAACCTTGACCATTCCTACGGCAGGAAAACACACCTTTGACTTACAAATTGATGGAAAATATTTGGTTAAAGTAAATGGAAAAGAGCTTCTTCCAGAAGCTCCATCGGGTGAGTATGACCATCGCTTCGCAAGCGTTGATTTACCAGCAGGACAAGTTCCAATATCTATCGTTTTCTATAAGTACGAAGGTTGGGCAAAACCTGTATTAGGCTTATGGATTCAAGGCCCTGCTAGTCGTGCAACAGCATTTCATCGCTTATCCTCGGTGCTTACTGTACCACCCGCAAACCCAATTTTAATGGATGCCCCAACCTCTATTGTTTTTCGTTCTTTCAACGATTTATACGAAAATGAGAAGCACCTAAAACGTATTGTTCATGCTGTTAACGTGGGTAATCCAGCCAAATTACATTACACCTACGACCTTGATAATGGTGCAATTGCCCAAATTTGGAAAGGAGACTTTTTAGACGTTTCGCCGATGTGGGATAGCCGTGGCGATGGTTCTTCTCGCCCTCGTGGTGCGGTGCTTGCCTTGTCGGATACGCCAGTACTTGTTTCTGCAAACGATAAAGCCCTGTTTTCAGATACCCCAAGTGAAGCAGCCAATTTCAGAACTTTAGGCTATGACATGGACGACCAAAATTTACCAACATTCAATTACCGTATCAATGGCAATGAGGTAGAAGATCAAATAAGAATTCAAGACGAAAAGTATTTTCTCCGCACCTTGAGCATCAAAAACGTAGCGAACAATCAAGTAGTGCGTTTGGCAATTGGCAAAAGCATCGCAAAAGTGGCAGATGACCTGTATAGTGTTGACGACAAACATTATTATATCAGAGCAACAGGGGCTACCATTGAACAACTAGATGGAAAGAGCGTCCTAACCGTTCCTGCAAGTACTAAAGTCCAATATGCCATTGTTTGGTAAGTCGTTTCTTATTTTTAACACGAATTTCAATTCCATGAATATATCTTCTTATATCCGTTCTATCAGTAAATCATTCCTCTTAGCAGGCTCGATTTGTACGGGGCTATTGGCACAGGAAGCCCCTAGCGAAAACGATTTTTACAAAATTATTAAAGTTCCTATTCCAGAAGGTATCGTTTTGGAAGTAGGTGGACTTGTAGCCCTACCCAATGGCGACTTAGCAGCCTCTACTCGTCGTGGCGATGTTTATATCATTGAAAGTCCCTTATCGAATAGACCGAATTATCGCAAATTTGCCACAGGTTTACACGAGATTTTAGGACTTGCCTACAAAGACGGATTTCTCTATTGCGCTCAACGAGGAGAATTGACCAAACTTATTGATAAAAATGGCGATGGTAAAGCCGACCGTTACGAAACAGTATATGCGTGGCCAATTTCTGGGCATTATCACGAGTATTCTTTTGGGCCAAAAATTGGGGCAGACGGAGCTTTTTATGTAACTGGAAACATTGGTTTTGGCACACATGACTGGTGGGTTGGGAAATCCCTTGCTCCTTGGAGAGGCTGGACAATGCGTATCACCGAAGATGGACAAATGACTCCTTATGCCGCAGGAATGCGTTCGCCTTGCGGAATTGGCATGGTTAACGGCGAGTTTTTCTATGGCGATAATCAAGGAGACTGGATGGGTTCTGGTTTTATTACGAATGTAGAAAAAGGCGATTTCTTAGGTCATCCAGCGTCCTTACGTTGGGCAGATCGTCCAGAATCTCCTGTAAAAATGAGACAATCAATGGTTTATAGTAAAGTTGACCCTCGTGACGACGCTCGCTATAAGCCAGAATATATTGCGAATGAACCCGCAACAACCATTTATGAATTTAGCAAAAAGGCTTATCCAAGTATGCAGGTAAAATCTCCTGCCGTATGGTTACCTCATGGCGTTTTGGGCGTTTCTACCTCCGAAATTATTGTTGATGAAACCAAAGGTGGTTTTGGCCCTTTTGCAGGACAGCTATTCGTTGGCGACCAAGGAATGTCTAAAATCGCCCGTGTTTTCTTAGAAAAAGTAAACAATCAGTATCAAGGAGCTTCTTTTGATTTCCGTTCGGGTTTCCGTTCGGGAGTATTACGTATGACTTGGGGAACAGAAGATAATCTCCTTGTGGGCGGAACAAACAGAGGTTGGGGTTCGGCAGGAAATGAGCCATTCGGACTAGAACGCTTACTATTTACGGGAAAAACTCCCTTCGAAATGAAAGCCGTAAGAGCTATGCCAGATGGTTTTGAAATTGAATTTACATTACCTGTGAACAAACAAAAAGCAGAAAATGTAAACAGTTATGACGTGTCGAGCTATACCTACAAATACCATCCTGTTTACGGTAGCCCTGTCATCAATCGAAGCGAAAATGCGGTACGTGGAGCAAAAGTTTCAGAAGACGGTTTACGAGTACGGATTGTAGTGGATAATTTAAGAGAAGGATATGTCCATGAAATCAAACCAGAAGGAATTGCTTCTGCCAAAGAAAATTGGTCGCTCTTGCATGGAAGTGCTTATTACACCTTAAATAATATTCCTGCGGGAGAAAAAGCGAAAATCACCTTAGTTACGCCTAAAACAAAAGCCCAAAAGGAACGTATTGATGCTGGCTCATTGGTCAATACGCCAGACAATCAGATGAAAGAAGCGGCTCCAGGCACTGCATCGAAGGTAAAAGCGAATCCTGCAAAAGAAGCCTTGTTGACCGACAAAGAAGCAATGGCTTTATTGAGCAAACACACTTGTTTGGCTTGTCATAAAGTAAACGAACGTGCTGTAGGCCCAGCCTATAAGGAAATTGCCAAACGTAATTATACGAATGCTCAGATTGAAGCACTGATTGTCCAACCTCAGCCAAGCAACTGGCCAGACTTTTCGACTCCAATGGCTCCAATGAGTCATGTTCCGAAAAAAGATATTCAAAAAATTGCCGCTTGGATTAATGCTTTGAAAAAATAATTCAACACCCAAAATAAGTATAAATGCACACAGTCATCAAATCCGATTTTGATGGCTGTTTTTTTTATAAACTAATGTTAGAAAGACCGAATAATAATTATTTTTGGAAAACTACTCACTTATCTCCTACATTTAAGAGAAAATTGATTACTTGAACCATTCCACTACTCCCTTGAAACAAATCGCCCTTCGCTATTTTTTACTTTTCACCTACCTTACAGCGTCTTATTCGAATGCCGCTATCCGTTCTGTGTGGCATTATCAACGAGGTGATATAAGTAGCGATTTGATAAACAAGATACGTACCAATAAACAGATTCGTTTGCAGTATAATGAAGTTACTAATCTTGAATTTGTCCCACAACAGACTAAAGAAACGTATTTTTACAAAATACCCAATGCCGAAAAATTGAGTCGATGGATTGAAATAGGAACAGAACCCATCATTCAAATTCCAATGCTAAATGGTGGTCAATATACACTATATATAGCAACCCAAGCAGACGACGCTCACATTATCGATAAGGTTAACATTACTATTAAACAGGCATTTTGGCAAGAATGGTGGTTTTTCCCATCCATTTTTATCTACTTTATGGGACTCGTAGGCATTGGCATCTACTTCTTTTCGCTTTATAACATTCGCCAAAAACTCAAGCTTTATGATGTCCGAAACAAAATAGCCGCTGACTTACATGACGAAGTCGGTTCTAACTTAAACAGTATTTCTATTTTCATTGAACTACTACGCAGAAAATCACCCCCAGAGCTGTACCCAATTTTAGATAAAATAACGAAAAATTCATCGGAGTCACTCCAGTTGATGCAAGACACCATTTGGGCAATTCAAACAAAGAATGATAATTTCAACCTATTTATTGACAAAATGAGAGGACTGGCCACTTCTGTACTTGGAGCGAAAGGAATAGCCTTTGAATTTGCCAGTAACTTACCTCATACCAACTATAATATTTCGATGGATGTTCGTAAAAATGCCTACTTGATTTACAAAGAGGCTATCAATAATATTACAAAACATTCACAGGCAAAAAAAGCATTTGTAACAATAGATGAGCATCAGTCATTCATTACAATTATCATTGGAGACAATGGCATCGGTTTCGATACAGGCATTGAACGAGATGGAAATGGCCTAAAAAACTTTGAAGAAAGAGCGACCACGAATGGCCTTGTGCTAATGATTTATTCTGAAATTAATGTGGGGACTACCATCACCCTAAAAATACCGTTTTAAGATTTATTTTCTACCCAAAATTGGGTATTTTTCACCCAAAATCTTTCCCCTATTTTTGTAACGAAATGATAGCTAAAGGCTATTTTCTTTAACAGCGTCAACCTATGATAAGAGTTGTTTTATTCGAAGATAACAAGAACCTTCGAGAGAGTTTAGGCTTATTTTTAGCCAGTACGGATACGATTTGGTTAGCAGGCTCATATCCTGATGCTAGAGAAGTTTTACACGTAGTTAAAACAATGAATCCTGATGTTGTACTGATGGACATTCAGATGCCGCATAAATCAGGCATTGAAGCGATGCAAGAAATCAAACAAAAGTACCCGAATGTAAAAGTGTTAATTCAGACTGTTTATGAGGACGAAGATAAAATTTTTCAGGCTATTTGCTCTGGTGCTAATGGATATGTCATCAAAAATCCACATCCTGATGTATATGTTCAGGCCATAGAGGAAGTGTATCAAGGCGGTTCACACCTATCTCCCAACATTGCGGCGAAAGTATTGGCGATGTTTCAAAACAAATACGTGATTTCTGAACCAAGTTACATTGAATTGACACAACGTGAAAAACAAGTATTGGCTTGCATGACAAAAGGGATGAGTTACAAAATGATTGCCGATAACTGTGACATCAAAGTTGGTACTATCCACTCTCACATTAAAAATATTTATAAAAAATTACACGTAAATTCTGCCCCAGAAGCAGTTGTAAAAGCCTTATCTATGCGACTCGTATAGCATTTTTGCGTAGCGAAAGCAGGCCAACAATCCAAAACCCAAAACACAACACCCCTACCCCATTTTTGATCGTATAGAAAATCATAGATAAGTCGTTTGATTGCAGAATCGACTCGTTAAAAATAAAGTAAAATAATATATTACTCACGAAAGAAATTAGTACGTAGAGATTAAACCAAAAAGCTGCATAACGATACACGTTATCTATCCTTTTATCTAATACGTATTGACGATGTAACACAATAGCATAAACAGAAAAAAACATTGCCTCAACTAATCCAGACTTTGTTGGTATTTCGAGGTAGCCATCTTTCCAAAAAAAGTTAACTACTAGCAACGAACATGAAAGTATGATTACCCCTAGTACACTTTTTTTGACTACTGAATTCTGAATCATTTGAT
>JARXAV010000047.1 GCA_029865665.1 Flectobacillus sp.
TAGTTTTCGATATAAGTAATTTCTTTGTCGAGAGCTACCACATTTTGGTTAGAATCTTTCAGTAAATACCGCATGAATTCCGAAAGTTTGACAATTGTTTCGGGGGTTTTATCATCTTTCCTGATAGCCAACGCATAAATACTATTGAGGGTATTGAACAAAAAATGAGGATGGATTTGGGTTTTCAAATTGGCAAGTTCAGCATAGAGTTTATCGTTTTCTGCCTGAAACATCCTACTCCGCACCCGAAGCAAAACCGAAAACATAATCACCGCAGCATACAAAAAAATATGGTGACGAATTTCCTGCAAAGGATTAAACGTATCGGGACGTGGTGGAAATCCCCTACCATCGTCACCATGAAACGGCGGATTTACCTCTGAATGAGGATATTGTCCCCATAAATCATGCCCTGTTAGTACCGAAGGAAGATACGCAATAACGATAAGCCCCAACAGAATGAAAAAGCCATATTCTAGGTACTTTTTCTTGAAATAAAAGCGGGGAATAAACAGGTAATAATTCAGATAAAAAACCAGTAGCATAAAACACGATGCAAGAAAATCTCGAATCGTGGGAGCTTCCAAAAGAATATTTCTAGCCTCTGGCGGATGAGGGGCAAACAAAATGGGAACAATCAAAAAGGTAATCGCCCCCAACAGGTGAATCAACCAAGTATGTTTTCTAATCATTTGACAAAACGTTTCGCTCAAATTTACTCGAAAACAGCTACCAAACTTAACTTATGTGGTGAATATCCCTAATCTAGCGATAAAGCCCCTAAAACCTCCCCCAACGTTTCGCTTTCCATGCTACCTGTTGCTCTTCGGTTAGAAAAGTCCATGCGACGAAGCGGCGTAGTTATTAATATTTGTAATGACTATAAACATTTCTCCTCTATATTCGCTACTTTATCTTTTTATCTATCATTCTTTATTTAAGGGGTTAACCTCCCAAATCAATACTTAAAAGCGTAAAATATAATCATAAAATTACGGTCATCTCAATTTTGTTTTTTTTTAATAAGGTAAAAACCATAATTTTGTCTTACTCAATTTCAACCTTATTTATTCAAATTTGTACACTATTTAACCAATGAAAAAACTACTTTACACGTTTTTCCTTACTCTACTTATCTGTACAGTAAAAGCTCAAACCGTTAGCATTGATAAAATTGTATCCGAGAACTCAACCAATGGGTCTTTATGTAGTAATAAGGCTATTTATGTCTATTACAAAACTACTGGAACATTCAATAAGGATAATAACTTCACCATTCAACTACAAAACACAAGCATATCATCTAGCTGGCAAACTGTCAGTACCAAAGATTCGTCGGGTATCTTAACTTTTTTTATACCTGCGAGTATTATCAGCAATAGTAATTACTACACTTATACGTACATCAATATTAAAATTGTTAGTTCTTCTCCTATTCGAGAATCTAACAGTACGTATTCTTACACGGTCAATAGTCCTATGATTTTCCAAATTACAGGGGCATACCAAGATACCATCAATAAATATGAGTTTACAACCTTTACTGGCACATTGACTGGCTCTAGCCCTTTCTCCTATGTACTAAGTGATTCTACTACTAATCGGAGTATCAATACTACTTCTTTATCAGACATTGTCTTTTATCCGGAGCAGTCGGGTAACTATACTATCAAAAGTATTTCAAATATGTGTGGACAAGGGAAAGGGGCTGGCTCGGCAACAATAAAAGTTAATACTAATTTTGTAAAAATCACTTCTCAAAACTATAACTATTGTATTGGTGATACCATAGGATTAAGTATCTCTAAATTTGGGAGCTGGAGTCGGGACAGTAAGTTTTCTATTCGCTTTTTGAGTAATGACATTCCAGCACTTACGTACGATGTCAGTGCGACAGAAGTAAATGGTCTGTTACAAGGAATTATCCCTAGTTCACTTGTAGCAAATAAGTCTTATAAAGTTCAAGTTCTTACAACTAATCCAACCAGTACTACATTAGGTAAGTACGACATATATGTTAATGCGAAACCATCAGCAGAAATCGTAACGTCTAGTGGTAGTATTAACTATGGTCAGAGCCAGGAGTTACTTATTCAATTTAAAGGAAAATCTCCTTTTTCGGCAGTCTTGAGTGATGGTAGTAAAATTCCTCTGCTATCAGGGAGTTATAGCGATAGTAAAACGATTACAGTGAAACCTCTCTCAACTACAGCGTATCGAGTTGAATCCTATTCAACAGGTTGTGGTATTAATAAGCTTCGTGACAGTCAAAATAAAACAATAATCGAAGTAAAAGATGGAATTCTTACAGATTCAGTACAAACAGGTAACTTTTGTCCAGGAAGTACGGTGACAGTCAAGTACAAATCTAGCCAGAAACTGAGCATTGGAAGTAAAATCAATATTCGTTTATCTAGCTATCCTTCTTTATACAGTACTTATTATGTAAACACCATAGGTACCGTTAAAAACGACCAACTAATAGAATTCAAAACACCAACTTCTGACCGTAATTTACTGTGGTACGCAAAATTGTATACCGATGACATTGCACAAGGAACTTATAGTCCCAATGCTTTAAAAGTTTTGAATACTCCTACTGTGGAGAATGTCTCAAGTGCATCATATACGTATGATAATCCGACTAATAGTACGATTTACTTCAGTTTATCAGGAGGCGAACCCTATACAGTAACGATGTACGACGGAAGTAAAGTAGAGGTAAACGCTGACAATGAAAGTTTTTACAGTAACCTTAATTATACGATCTATGTTAGAAATAAAACTACTGTCTATGCTACATCTGTCTCAAATCAATGTGGTACTACCAAATATACAACCAAATCCAGTACGCTCAGTGTAACAAATGTACCAACTAATAAACTAGATATAAGTACCTCAACATTTTCCTATGAGGGAGCCATTTGTGCAGGTAAAACGGTAACAATCAATGTTAACCCAACAGGAACCTTTGAGAATACGAATGAGTATAATGTAGAACTACTAGCGTACAACACCGATACCAAAGGAATAGCATTGGGAACTTTCCAAGGGAATTCATTCGATGTCATACTACCGAATTTGAATTCGACTCAAAATTACCTTAGAGTGTCTTCTACAAAACCATTTGTTTACAGTAACCTTATTCCATTAACAATTTTAACGAAACCTAGTGCTTACTTATATGGCTACTCAGCGAGTAGTTCGGGTTATTTATTGGCGGGAGATAACTTTACAATGAATCTATCTTTATCTGGAGCTCGACCTATTGACATTACCTATTTAGATGGAAGTACCTTCTCATTTATCAAAGAAGGCGAATCTAATTTTAAATTTATCGCAAAAGAAAATGTAAGCTATGGCATTAAATCTGTAAGTAATCAATGTGGCTTAGGTACAATTAATAATAATAGTGTAAAAGCTTTCACGGCTAAAGCCTATAATATTATCAATGATATAACCTATTCTGGTAGCAATGTAGTTTGTCAAGAAGGAAGCATCGCTATCCCCTTTCACCTTGTAGGAAATATTCCGAACAATACAACATTTTCAGTGCAAATCGCTAAGTCAACAGATACCCTTTTTTCCAATGTAAAAACAGGAATTATCACTAGTCCTACTTTTATACAACTTCCAATATCTTATAAGGCTGGTAACTATCAACTCCGTATTATTAGCAGTGATGGGCGAGAAAAATCAAACATCTCTACCTTTAAAGTTCAAGAACTACCTAAACCTGTATTCACTACTGACGGACAGTACACTTATGGAAATGTGAACGCTGGCAATCCCGTTTCCCTTTATATTACAACTAACAATGCCTCTGGATTATTTACCAATATTATTAAAGCTCCAAATTTCAAAAGAGTACTAAGCGGTGAGAATTCAACGTCATTATTTACCAGTGTAACACCTCTAGAAAATACGACCTATACCTTAGCACAATCTACTAATGAATGTGGTACAATAGACAGTAAACAACAAGTTGTCATTACGGTAACTCCGACCATTAGTATAACACCTAGCACGTATAAACTTTGTTCAACAAACACCCCATTAGGCCTTACTATTAATACACAAGGCTCGTTTGGTACAGATAATAATTTCAAAATTTATTTATACACTTATGGTGGTACACGAAAAGAAGTACTATCTGTCAACAAAGCAGGATATCACACCATACCTTTAGGAAATACAGCCACAAAAGGAGCTTACACCATACAAGTAGAAAGTACAAATCCTGTCATTAAATCGCTTGATTACCAAATAATGGTAGATGGAAAGTTGGATCTAGTCCTATCTGGCAATGTAACTATCAACCAAAATGAAGTGGCCATGTTGTCAATTAATAACAAAAACAATAACGAGCCAATCGTAACAGACTTATCATCTCCTATAACATTCAAATTTGCAGATAGCACTTCACTGTCTCAAACGCTATCTTACTACAATTACAAAAGCTATATTAATGCGTGGCAAACTAGTTCCAAAACTTACACGTTGGTTTCTGTAACTAACGCTTGTGGAACTAGTCCTGCCTCGGGTACAGCGAGAGTTACTGTTAATCCCATTTCTTCAAAGACTGTTTCAATTGATAAAACTTTTAGTAAAAGTCTTTGTGCAGGAGCAACAACATCATTTGCATTCACGACAAAAGGTACATTTTCTCCAAACAATCAATTTAAAGTTCAATTATCGGACAAAAATGGAGAAAACTTTAGTGATTTAGTGAGTAGTGGTAGTACAACGAGTAGCCCCATTATTGCTATGATTCCAAGTAAAACTGAAGTAGGTGGAAACTACATGGTACGTGTAGTTTCGAGTGATTTAGATGCAACGTCAACAACAAATGGATTGCCTGTGAGCGTTATTAACGCTCCAAATGTTCGTTTCGAAAATGCCACCTACTACTTTAATAATGGCAAAACCGTGAATTTAATGGTCAAACTAACAGGAAAATCACCCTACAGTTTTAAAATGGGAAACGATGAATTGAACGCAAGAACCTATTCAACGAGCGATTCCATTTATACCCTTGCAGTTTCACCTTTATCTTCCATAAGTTATCGACTGTTTGATGTGGCAGATGCAAATTGTTCGAGTGGACTTGTAACAAACCCTTCAATCGTTAAACTGGAACTAATTACAGCAACTGAAGAGCTAAATGATTTGGGTGTTAAACTTTATCCCAACCCAACTCAAGACCATATTAATATTGACTTTGACGGCATGAATATAGCATTCAAATTGGTCAATTTTACAGGACAAACCGTAATGAATGGGATATTAAACCAAGCTAACAAGTCAATTGATATAAGTAGCTTACCTAAAGGACACTATTTTATCTATCTTGAAAAAGATGGCAGAGATAGTACATTCAAAGTAATTAAATACTAACGATACCTTCAACCCCTTAATAGGAATCTTCATGCTTGTTAAGGGGTTAACTACCTCCCCCAACGTTTTATTTTCCATGCTACTTGTTGTTCTTCGGTTAGGAAAGTCCATGCGACGAAACGACTGATTTTTTGCCCTTGCTTCATTTCAATCGTTCTTACTTCGCTGGCTTGTACCTTGGCTAGGCTTTTGCAAATTCCTTGTAAGTTTTCCTTTTTGGATACTAAGGTCGTAAACCAAAAACAGTTTTCGGCAAAACGAACGCTTTCTTGAATCATGCGGTAAATAAAGGTACTTTCCCCTCCTTCGCACCAGAGTTCGGTCGATTGTCCGCCAAAATTTAAGACGGCATTTTCTACTTTTTTACCTTTCAGGTTACTCACCTTTCGGTTAGAGCCTGCACTCGCTTCTTCGGCTGAGGCATGAAACGGTGGGTTACAAATCGTGAAATCGACTTGCTCTTTTGCTCCTAAAATACCTTCAAAAAAATGCGTAGTAGCACTTTGTAAACGACAGGTTACGGCGTTATTCAACAAGGGATTCGCTCGAATAATGTTATTGGCTGATTTAATGGCTTGGGCATCAATGTCAGAGCCGATAAAACTCCAACCATATTCTTTTCTACCAATAATCGGATATACGCAATTTGCCCCAACACCAATATCTAATCCTTTGATTGCCTTACCTTTAGGAATTTCTCCATCGTTAACACTTGCTAATAAATCGGCAATATAATGAACGTAATCGGCTCTCCCTGGGATTGGGGGACATAGGTAGTTTGCAGGAATATCCCAATGTTGGATGTCGTAAAAAGAAGCTAATAGGGCTTGATTTAATAACTTCACTGCCGTCGGATTGGCAAAATCAATGCTTTGGTTTTGATAGGCATTGACCGTCACAAAAGGAGCTAAGGCTGGACAAGCCGCTATCAATGCCGTAAAATCGTAGGCACTGCGGTGTGGATTACGGGGGTGTAAACCTGTTTTTTCGGTAGCTTGTTGCTTGGTAGGAAGTGTTGCCATATTCGTTGCTTTTTCAATTCAATCGGCAAGTTAAGGCTAATGTTTTAGGAAAAAAAGGCAGATATTTGTATCCATGTTGCTGAGGGATTTATTCAGCTCATTACCACATTAGTAATAATATTGAATTTTGAATGCTAAATTTTGAATTTAATCAATTGATTATCAAAATATTACACCATTTATAACTCAACATAACGTTACTCATTACCACATACATAAAAAGATGAATCAACATTTGGGTATTTACACTTCTAATCTTTTCAAAAAAGAAGAGATGATTGAAGGCTTATTGGCAGGAACGTTTCTCTCCGAAAAAATCCAGACGAAAGGACTTTCGGGTGAATTGTTTTCGAGTATTCGCATCAAGAAATTAATTGACTTAGAAGACCGTCACGGGTTTTCGGAGGTGACGGCAAAGGGTGAAAAAATCTTGGCAAAAATGTCGAGTGGCGAGCAAAAAAAAGCTCTTTTGAATTATTTGCTCAAACAACAATGCGACTTTATTGTCTTGGACGATGCTTTCGGCAACTTGGATAAAGCTTCACAGGCTGCCCTTCGTGAGCAAATGGCAAGCATGGCTGAAAAAGTAATTTTCATTCAGATTTTTCACTTGCGTGTTGACGTACTGCCTTTTATTGATACCGTTTTGAGTCTGGAAGGAAAACAAGTTAAAGAAGAAAATCGCAGCACGTTTTTAGCAACGCAAGAGGAAACAGTCACCTTTTCGAGACCTCTCCCTCCTAGTATTACGCCTTTTCCTGAATTAGGAAATCCACTGATTGCCTTCAATAAAGTTTCGGTAAGTTATGAAGGACGTAAGATTTTACATGAAATTGAATGGCAAATTAATAAAGGAGATTTTTGGCAATTAGTAGGGCCAAATGGCTCTGGAAAAAGCACGATGATTACGATGATTTCGGGCGACAATCCAAAGGCTTTTGGACAGGATTTGGTGTTGTTTGGTCGTAAAAAAGGAACGGGTGAAAACGTTTGGCAAATCAAAAAACAAATTGGCTATTTCACGCCTTCGATGACTCAACAGTTTACTCGCTTGGATTCGGTAGAAAAAATGATTTTGGGCGGCTTCTTCGATTCCGTAGGGCTTTATATTAAACCGACAGAATTACAAACTCGCTTGGCTCAGGACTGGTTGCATTTTTTAGAAATGTATGACCTACGAAATAAGCCTTTCGACTTCTTGACTTTAGGACAACAACGGATGGTACTCATTGCCAGAGCGATGGTAAAACATCCGCCCTTGTTGATTTTGGATGAACCCACCACAGGACTTGACGACCATAACATGGCCTTATTTACGGCATTAGTCAATAAAATTGCGGCAGAAAGTAAAACAGCTATTTTGTACGTATCGCACCGTACCGAATTGGGTTTAAAACCAAAAGCGATTTTTGAATTGACTCCATCTGAAAATGGCTCGACAGGGAGCGTTATTATAAACTAATTCTGTTAGCTGGCGACTTCAGTCGCCAGCTAACAGAAACTTCGCTCAACCCGATTTGCAATCGGGCGTGGCTTGGGCTTGCGTTTAAAACGCTATAAAATCAGGGACTAAAATACCTGATTTTACAATTAACACTAGTACTAAGCCAATTCTTCACAAAACTATATTTTCTATGAGTCTATGTAGTTAAATCTTTCGGGGTACTAAAACAAATAACGCACCGAAAGCCCATACGTCAAATTGAGCGTTGGCGTAAGATCATATTGAAATGAGGTTTGAGTACTTTCCAAAGGAGTAGTTGATGATGCTGGAATAACCTTATTAGTAGTAGTTGACCACTTATAAGTAGCATCGAATAAATTCAAATCTAAAAATGTTCCTTGTAATTGCCATTTGGAATTAATCGCATAAATCACCCCTGCACTACCA
>JARXAV010000233.1 GCA_029865665.1 Flectobacillus sp.
GGAAAAGTTAAGGCAATTATTATCGATGTCTATATTGAAAAACAAAGTACGGTGGGCGGTCTGCTGAATGAATTCAAATCCTACTTTGATAAGAAATATGGGCAGGGCGTTGAAACTGAAAAAGCTACCTCTTGGGAATTACCAGATAAAGAGAATAGCTTGGTTATTCAGAATGTTAGTACGCAAAAAGACCCTGGTTTAAAAATCGTTTTTGCCAAAATAGGCGACAAAGCATTACAATAAAAAAGGTGGCATATCGAAATCGATATGCCACCTTTTTTTGCTAATACGTAATAAGACGCTACTAACTATACTTTATAAACCCATCCACGAGTATCTTCAATGTTACCCAAGCGAATGTTGTTAATTTCGTTGTAAATTCTTTTCGAGAAAGCATCCTCAGGACTTGCTGGCAATTCATAGTCAACACCCTCAAAACCGATTGTTGAAATTGGAGCAATCACGGCAGCAGTACCTGCACCGAACGCTTCTTTTACAGAACCATTTTTAATACCTTCGATTAATTCAGCAACAGCCAATTGACGCTCTTCTACTTTCATTCCCCAATCCTTTGCTACTGTAATAACTGATCTACGAGTAATACCGTCTAAGATTGTATCGCCAGTTGGAGCGGTTACTAAGGTATCGCCAATGACAAACATTAAGTTCATTGTTCCAGCTTCTTCAACATATTGATGCGTAGCAGCATCTGTCCAAATAATTTGGTCATAACCTGCATCGTTTGCTAATTTAGTAGGATACAAAGAGCCACCATAGTTCCCTGCATTTTTAGAGAAACCAACGCCACCCTGAGCAGAACGAATGTATTGCGTTTCGACTTTAACTCTCAATGGTTTTGTATAATAAGAACCAACGGGGCAGTTAAAGATGATAAAACGATACGTTTTAGAAGGAGTTACCCCTACGTACTCGTCCGTTGAGAACATAAATGGACGAATGTACATTGAACAACCTGGTTTTGCAGGAATCCAAGCAGCATCCAAACGTAACAATTCGGTAAGCCCTTCCATGAACATATTTTCTGGAATTTCAGGCATACACATACGTACAGCAGACTGATTCAAACGGTTAAGATTAGCTTGTGGTCTAAAAACAAGTACCTCACCCGCTGCATTTTTATAGGCTTTCATTCCCTCAAAAATAGCTTGTCCATAGTGTAGGGACATCATAGCAGGGCTGAAAGTAATAGGGCCATACGGCACAATTTGTGGTGTTTGCCAAGCACCATCTTTATAATCAATGACCAACATGTGGTCAGCAAAGGTGCGTCCAAAAACAAGGTTGTCAAAATCAACCGTATCAATCCTCGACTTCTCTATCGGATGGATTTCGATTTGCAATGTATCCGTCATAATACTAAAAATTTAAAATTAATGTACTCTAGGTTTCCAAGCTGTCTCCTCAATGCCGAGTTCTTGTGCCATCTTTCTACAAAGTACAAAAAGATAATCTGAAAGCCTATTCAAATATGTAATAACTAAGGTATTTACGTCTGATTCTTCGGCCATTCTGATTACATTCCGTTCTGCTCTACGGCATACCGTTCTGGCAAGATGTCCGAAAGATATGGATGGATGCCCACCCGGTAAGATAAAAAAACGCATGGGTTCGAGTGCCTCATCCATACTATCCATTTCCTGTTCTAACAAGTCAATATCACTCATTAGCAAATCAGGTAATTGTTTACGAGTTTGTTCTGGTTCGGAAGCCAAAATTGCTCCAATCGTAAATAAACGATCTTGAATTTCCTTTAATACTTCTTTCCGAATCGAATTAACTTCTTGATCCCGAAGCATTCCGATATAAGAATTTAGTTCGTCCACCGTTCCGTACGCCTCGATACGCAATTCCGCTTTAGAAATTCGAGAACCACCCACTAAAGACGTAAAGCCTTTATCTCCTGTTTTAGTATAAATTTTCATCTGATTATAATGTTCAGTTATTTTCAATGGTATCAGATGGAATGCCTAATCATACTTCCGTGTATTAAAGTTTTTGAAATAGGCGTTTCATTATTTGTTGAGAAAACGAATTTCCACTTTAATTTGCTCAGCCTAAATGCTAGTAACAAACTGATATAGAATACAAAGCTATGTTTTTTTGAGAAGTTTTACTCAATAAAAATTGAAAAATGGCAATATTCAGTCCAAAGATAGTTTTAAACAAAAAATTAGTCAATAAACAAGGCTTTCATTATCAATAACTTAATCTTGTTCAAGTTATTATCTTGTTTGTTATCGTCTATAAAAACCACCATCGAATCTAAATCTTGTATTTTATAAATGACACGAAGAAAAACGATAATCATTAGAAAACCTGCCTATTCTCCCCTAATTTTGTGGCAACTAAATATAAGCAATGAATCAATCGGTCGATGCAATAGCGAGTCTTCT
Organism: Flectobacillus sp.; assembly: GCA_029865665.1. The sequence continues at coordinate 2,415 of JARXAV010000233.1, forward strand.
ATTTTGAACGCTAAAAACAAAGGCCTACCACAACCATGAGTATAGAATTTTTTATTGCCCGTACCTTGCGTTATGTTTCGGCATTTGCATTCGCAATCGTTTTACTTTTTACTTACAGAGGACTACCTGACTACACGGCTGTACATTTTAATGCTGCTGGTCGTGGTGATGCAGTATTGCCTAAAGAACAACTTTTTTATGTTGTTGGAGGGATTATTTTCATGCTCAATATTCTTCCAGTTATACTGGCAAAAGCACTCGAAAAACTTCCAATTTCTTTTTTCCAAAAGCTCCCTTATAAAAATTGGTTAGCTAACGAAAAAGAGTTCAAGGCAAGTTTAGTGAACTGGATTTATTTTCTACCAACCTTAGCGAATGTGTTTACGATTTTTGCGTTGAAATCGCTATTAACACTCAACGACGAACGAACATTTAACACAGATTATACGTATTTACCAGTTGTGGGTACGGTAGCTTTTTTAATTTGGTTGTTCTACTTTCCTGCAAAATTAAGTTTCACACAACCTACACCAGTAGAAGAATAAGCGTACCATGCCATCGTATTCAAGTGCTATTTTTGACATAAAGTTAACAGATTATACCTACGACCTCCCTGATGACAGAATTGCAAAATTCCCTCTTAATCAGCGAGATGAGTCTAAATTGCAAGTATATCAGCAAGGTAAAATCACACATACGCAATTTAAAGACATTGCCCGTTTTTTACCCGAAAACAGTTTATTAGTTTTCAATAATACAAAAGTTATTCCTGCCCGTATTCATTTTCAGAAGGTCTCGGGAGCTCATATTCAATTGTTTTTATTACACCCTGTTGCTCCGACACCCATCATTAACTTGGCCATGGAAGTGCAAGACACCTGTGTTTGGGAATGTATGATTGGCAATAGAAAACGCTGGAAAAGTAACGATGTATTAACTCAAACGATTCAACTGAGTAATTTAAACAATAGTCAAGTTGAAGTAAGTGCCAGCTGGGAAAATGAAGATGAAAATCATGTTCGTTTATCTTGGAAAAACATTTCTTCAACAGAACCGATTGCTTTTGTTGACGTGATTCAAGCATTGGGAGAAATACCCCTTCCGCCTTATTTGAATAGAGAGACTGAAGAATCGGATTACGAAACGTACCAAACCGTTTATAGCCAAAAAAAAGGAGCTGTTGCTGCCCCTACGGCTGGACTACATTTTACGGAGCGGGTTTTGCAGGAATTGCTCGACAAAGGTTTTAAGCAAGACTATCTTACGCTTCATGTGGGTGCTGGAACGTTTCAACCCATCAAAGTATCGACCATTGTGGAACATAGAATGCACAATGAACAATTGGTTTTTAGTAGGGAAAATATCCTGCAACTAATCGAAAATGAAGGAAATGTTATTCCTGTAGGAACGACTTCTATGCGTGCCTTAGAAAGTTTGTACTGGTATGGAGTATTATTACTAAAGACTGAAAATCCAGCCTTTTTCATTGAAAAACTATACCCCTACGAACATCAAGAAAGCTCGTTACCGTCAAGTAAAGAAGCCCTTGAACGCATCTTGATTGAGATGGATCAGCAGGGAGTGAGCGAACTGACTGGAGAAACCGAAATTTTTATTTTCCCAGGTTATACATTCCGTATTTGTAAAGGAATTATTACTAATTATCACCAACCTGAAAGTACGCTGATTTTATTAATTGCTGCTTTAATCGGAGAAGATTGGCGAAAAGTATATCAAGAAGCAATGGATAAAGAATACCGTTTTCTGAGTTACGGTGATTCTTCCCTGTTATTGCCTTAATAAAAAAACGACTGACATTACATCAGTCGTTTTTTTATTTCATTTAACATCAATCATATTGGTATAAATTATATTTTTCCATCAAAGGACCAATCTTTTCTAAGTAAAAACTAGGGCCTTTAGTTGTATAGCCATTTTCTGCAATTTCATATACAAACTGAAGCGAGGCTTCTTTCTTACTCAATCCAGCATTGATATTAGCCTGGTATTTATCTGCTACCTGTCTATAATCACGAGGCCATTTGCCTGTCTGGAATAATATGACTTCGCTCACAAAAAAGTCGATAGATTCATTCCATGAAGCAAATACTTGATACCAGTTATCTCTACGATTACGTTCTTCAAAAATAAGCTGTTTGGTTGGCAAACGCTTGAGAATTTTCACCCTTCCATCATCTTCATCGGGTTGTCCCTTCAACTGCCAAGCATTAGCTGCCGAAGCACCGTTCCAGATTTTAAGACCAAAAATATTATTGGCATAAACCGCTGTACGAGTATAGCCTGCACCACTTTCCAAAATAGCAATACCCATAATAGCACTCGCAGGTAATTTATATTGATGAGCAACACGAATAACTTCGTCTTTAATATCCAAAATAAAAGCCATTTCCTCCGCAGCCGTCGGGTGTCCCGTTGCCGCAAGATACACATTATCATTTAGTCCTTTTTGTTCGTTTTCTAGGGGCGTAGTTAAAAAACGTAATGACTGATTCTTTGCATTCGTCACCTGTAAAAAAGGAACATTCCCTGGTTTAGAAGCAGGCTCTACTCTGGGCGGCACTACTACAGGATAATATGCCATCTGATCTGTTGACCTTGGCTTTGTAGGTATTCTTCCACTTTTCGGACGTTCAGTGGTAATGACCCCATAAAAACGAGCAATGGTATCGTTATTGATATTGATACATGCAAAGGTTAATGGTCTATTTTTTCCTACCCCAGAAAAGGTAAAAGCCAATTCACCATACCCGTTATCTATTCTTGCACTACCTAATCCTTTATCTTCTATCAATACCCGAACACGATCAATTTGTTCGACAGAACTTGAAATCTTAAAAATGGTTTCATGGTCTAAAATGGTCGTTTTTCTTGGAAACGTAACTTTCAATCTTCCATTATAGCCAACAACGGTTTGTTCTTGAGCATTAGCGGCCATAGAGCCAAAGAACAATGCTATTATTACTAGATATTTATACATATTTTTTGAAATAAAGGTAGTTATAATGAGTTAAATGAGTTTAAGTAGTCAGTAGTTTAACGTTCAAAGATGTCACTAAGCAGCTTTTTTAATGACTGATGCTCTATTTTGATGCAATTAATACGATAAACTAGTTACCAACGAGTACCTAATCACTTGCAATTATATAAAAGAATGGCTCTATAGTTATTCGGCTATGTACTAAGAACTACTAATTGAATTAATAGTCATAATAATTGTGCCAATCTTTTTTTAGTTTCTGTCTTATTTTATCTTCGGCGGTATTTGCCTGTGGATCAAATAATTTCTTACCTTGAACGTCGTCAGGAAGAAAATGTTGTGCAGCGAAATTTCCTTCAAAATCATGTGCATACAGATAACCCTTCCCATAATTCAACTCTTTCATCAACTTTGTGGGAGCATTTCTTAGGGCTAAAGGAACAGGCAGATTACCCGTTTCTTTTACTAAAGCCTGAGCATTCCCAATAGCCAAGTAAGCAGAGTTACTTTTGGGAGAAGTAGCTAAATAAATAGCTGTTTGTGAAAGAATTATCCTCGATTCTGGCCAACCAACCGTCCTAACAGCTTGCTGACAAGTAGTTGCCATTAATAAGGCATTTGGATTGGCTAGTCCGATGTCTTCAGATGCTGAAATTATCAATCGTCTAGCAATAAACTCGATGTCTTCGCCTCCTTCAATCATACGAGCAAGCCAGTAAACGGCAGCGTTGGGATCTGAACCTCGAATGGATTTTATGAATGCCGATATAATATCATAATGCTGTTCTCCATCTTTATCATAAGTAGCGATGTTTTGTTGGAGTTTATCCACAACCAACTCATTCGTTATTTCAAAGGTTTCGTCTCCCTGCTGAAAATTGGTAACTAATTCTAAAATATTAAATAGTTTTCGCCCATCTCCGCCCGAAAACTGCAACATTGCCTCATATTCTTTAACCGCTATTTTTCTGTTTTTCAAAAAACTATCTTTCGCTAATGCTTGGTTAACCATACCTATCAAATCGTCTTTTTCAAGTGCTTTTAAAACATATACCTGACAACGAGACAGTAACGCAGAGATTACTTCAAAAGATGGATTTTCAGTGGTTGCACCAATAAGCGTAACAACTCCTTGCTCAACTGCTCCCAAAAGAGAATCTTGTTGGGATTTTGAAAAACGATGAATTTCATCAATGAATAAAATGGGCGATGGTGTGTCAAAAAAGCGTTGTTTCTTGGCATTTTCAATCGTCTCTCGAATATCTTTGACCCCTGCACTGATGGCAGAGAGCACATAAAAAGGACGCTTTAAGGTATGAGCAATAATCGTTGCTAAGGTAGTTTTGCCAACGCCTGGAGGTCCCCAAAGAATAAAAGATGGAATACGCCCCGACTCAACTGCTCGTCGAAGAACAGCCCCTTGACCAACCAGGTGTTGCTGCCCAACGTAATCATCGAGCGTCTGTGGACGCATTCTTTCGGCTAGTGGTTGCATGGAACTTCGTTGAAATTACTACTTAAAGATTGCTTTTGGTACGGTATAACGTTCCCAAATACCCTCATACCAAACATCGGTACTGAAGGATTCTGATGCCAGTATTTGCCATTTGCCTCGCACTTTTTTAAAGAGTGCTTCTACGTGACAGCAATCTTTATCCGAAGAAAGCATCATTTTTTTAGGATCTTTCCAGGCCGCATCCCCCATAAACCACGCAGCATTACTAGCTACTTTAAAATGACGAACTGTAAATACAAAGTCTGACTTGTATTCACCCTTCATTTTATTTCTCAGTAAATCTAACATGACGGTACGATCCGCTGAGTTTAAGGCACTCGAAGTTTTGTAATCAACTACTGTTTGAGCATTAGTGGTCATTGCTATCAGTAAGGAGCATACAACAAATACATATATTTTCATATTGGTCAACGTGTATTAAAGTATAATGGTATTATTCTCAAAGTAAATTTATCTACAAAAGCTGAATTAACGCAATTTATTCAACAGATTAACAAGTTGATAGGTAGCTTTTTTTATATTCTCATAAATTTCAGCCATCGCTTCTGCCAAGGTAAGTGACTTGCACAGAATAGATGTTGCAAATAATAGACCTAACTATTTTTGCTACTATGCAATTGACAACGTAATACTTCCACAAATGCGTACTTTTTAGGCTATCAACGAACCTTCAAATTTATCAGGTACTAGTGATATTTTCATTTTCTAGCACGATTTATTGCGAAGTTCGTAATAAATTCTAAAAAATAGCTATCATACAAAAATAAGAGGTTGTCGTAGAAGATAGAATTCTTCTATGACAACCTCCGTTTTTATCAAATGTCGCTGTTTCAACTTTCTTAATACAGGTGAATAAATTCACCTGCTAAGTGGAGTACTAATTACTAATGTAGTAAGTACCACAACATATTTAACCAGATAAATACATAGAAAACACAGTTGTATAAAAAATGATAATCAATCACTTATACTCATCGTACTTCTATATGATTCTTAAAATAAATGTGTCTGATTACTTAAATCCAACATTTAACATTCATAATTCAACATTACTCTTTATTTAATCTTCTGCCTTTTCATTTCCATTGGCCATTCGGACAATTTTGGGCGAAAA
>JARXAV010000240.1 GCA_029865665.1 Flectobacillus sp.
ATACTTCCAAAGCCATTTCAGCGGTACGCCTCAATAAGGTTGTTCCCTGATATTCGACCAATTGTTTGGGAAAACCCAATCGTCGAGAAGCACCAGCCGCCAAAATAATCGTAACAAGATTCATACGTTCAAAAGATAATTCTTATAAAAATTCAAAGCTTATAAAATTGCACCTTTTTCGGAAGAAATACAAGGATGGATGGGGTAGATTTGGGGTAGAGCAGGGTATGGAGGGGTGTAACACAAGCTTGGAGCAAGAAGACGATAACGCCCTGTTGCTCCAAGCTTGTGTTATTGTATTAATTTACAGCGAATTTCAGAAACGTGTTTTCGCCTTGTTTGGTGGATAGTTTGATAAAATATAATCCTGTTCCAAGCGACTGAAGAGCTATTTTATTATCGTTCAACACCGTTCGCAGAACAACCGTAATACCTTGAGCGTTCACAATCTCATAATTCGTAAAAACTTTATTCGTTCTCAAATAGACATAATCATGACTTGGGTTCGGGTATAGTAAAACCTCCTTCGTTAATTCGTCCTCTGTAGCTAATAACAGCAAAACGGATATACTTTGTGAGAGAGCCGTCACCGCCTCGTATTGGTCATTTCCTAGCTGACTCGCTTCCACCGTAATTAATCCCGTAGTTCCAGTTAGTTTTAATAAACCTCCCACGATACTTGCAGGACCAGAAAGCACTTTAAGCGTTACTGGCAGATTACTGCTCGCACTTGCATTTAAGGTAAGAGGTAAAGCATTATGGTAAACCTCAGAAGGTAATTTTGCAAAACTAATCGTTTGCGAAAGCTTCGTTACGGTTACATCTACGGTTGTAGTCGTTGACTCGTATTTAGCACTGCTTGTCTGTGTAATCAAGATGGTTGCTTTTCCCGCTTTCAAAACTTTCACCACTCCCGTAGCACTCACACTAACGGCATCACCCGAAGAGATACTATATGCAAAAGCACCGTCAGATGTCGAAACTGGCTTGATACTAAAATCAGCATCGCTCATTTTCTTAGCAAAAGGTTGAATTGCCGTGATGGTAGGAGCCAATAAATTAATTGTTATCGCAATGGTTAGTTCACTCGCTGCATATTCGGTAGTGGCGGCTTGACTTATTTTCACTTTGGCAACACCACTTTTTAGCACCTTTACTTTTCCATCGGCGGTCAAGCTAATGGCATCTCCACTCACTAAACTATAGACAAACGAAGCAGGAGAATTAGAACTTGGAGTCAACGAAAAATCTGCGTCTGTAATTGTTTTTGTTATATAGTTCTGTATAATTAGTGTCTCCTTAAGCGTTTTGACATGTGGCATATACGTTAATACGAATACTTGACCCGAAATATAATCTGCCAGATAGAGAGTCCCTTTATGATATTTCAATAAATAAGAACTTCCGTTAGAAAAATTACCTGCATTATCGGCTAAATTTGTTTTTGAGGTCAGTAATTGTCCTTGTTTATTAAAGGCATAAATAGCAAATCCTTTTCCTCCATACACATCACGAATAGCAATATGTATCACACCATATTCATCTATCACCATGCCCACTACATCCGTTCCAAACTCTCCAACATTCAACTTAAACGTATTCATCAACTTACCCGTTTTGTCAACTATTGATAAACTAAACTTGTATTGATCTGAGCTCGAAACTGTCAAGATATAATTACTAGCTTGTGCATCTTTCACCATAGCTTCTATGTCTGCACTAACCATGATAACCCGTTTTATTTTTCCATTAAAATCATACACATTAATAGAGTCTGAATCAGAGAAAGCTTTCCATAATACTGTTATTTCCTTATCTGTCGAGTCAAGATTAATATAATTTAGCGTTTGAGTGTTTTTAAAACTCACTAATTCTGTTGAAAGGTTTGTAGCGGTACGATAAGCGTTTAATGTACGGCTAGAACGATTATAATAAATCATATCCCCCGAACTTCTTACACTTATAATAGGTTGTACATAGTCAATATTTTTTGTTCTTTTCTGAAGAAACTTAGCATTTCCATCAAATTGCTGCAATTTGTTATTATCTACAATCCATACGTTTCCCTTCTCATCAAAATTAAAATCATTTAAATAATATAAAGCACCATCATCATACTCATTTTTATTAAAACGGGTTTTATTTTTCCCATCTAAGGTGAAAGTATTATAATGAGATTGAGAATACTCCACTAATTTATTGTTGGATACGGCAATGATATCCAAAACTGACTCATAGTTTGAATTAATATATCCCCCAAACTTAATAGAAGATAGCACCTTTCCTGTTTTATCGAAGCGTTCCACCTTTTCATAGTCTGGAGTACCATAAAAATACCCACTGCTATCCATAGCGATTTTACCTTCATAATTATAAGCGAACTTATTGACAAAGTTTCCCTTTGCATCAAATTGCTGAATTGTTGAATTGTTATCTACAAATAAGTTATCATTCGCATCCACAAACAACTGAGAGATAGTACCCGTAAACTCTCCGTTAGCCGTTCCTTTCTTCCCAATTGTTTTTACAAACTTACCATTGGTATCAAACACCGTAATCAATTCTTGAGCTCCCAGATATACATTGTTCTTTGAATCCACTGCAAAACACACAAAATACCCGCCATTGATATACGCTTTGATATTATCTATCTTATAAACCATTGTTCCATTCTTATCAAAACAAAACAATTGGTAATTCTTATCACTGTAGATGATGAAACGATTTTGCTTATCAACACAAAAATCGAATATATCCTCAAAAGTACTATTACCCAGTGCTTTAGAAAAATAAGGGAAAGTATATTTATTTTTGATAATTCCTTGAAAATCAACCTCTATAATCATCTTACTCGTTCTTGGATGGAGAAAATAAATTGACTCTCCTGAGGCATAATAATTATATGCACTACTAGTAATTTGTTCACCTATTGCTCCAACCCCTCCGATAGTTGATTTTAAGCTGTAGGACTGTGCAAACATTGACAAAGACATAAGCGAAAACATCGCTAGTAATAGTACTTTTTTCATTATAATAAATTGTTTCTAAATATGTATTTAAGTTTAGTTTAAAATTCACCCAACCAACCGCTCCAACTCTTCTCTACTCATTTCCAATACATTAACAGTCGCTGATAGAATAAATGGGTTGGTTTTCCCTATTCCTGCTAAAAAAGCTTTATAGGTTTTTACTGGACAAATCAATAGTCCCAGCATTACTAGACTAACGGGGTAAATCCACGTTCTGGGATAGCCCTTTCGTCCTCCGCTGGCTAACTCCCAAGCACTTACTTGGCATTCACCTACCCAATTAGTTGGATAGCCTGTCAGCAAGTGATTGATGTCGTGTAAAAGCAAAGCACGCCCGTCAAAATTTGGGTAACGAAAGGAAAATGAGCCAATACGGGCTTCGTTGAAAGTTTCGGAAATTCCTCCATCTGGAGGTAAATTATTTGTTTGCCAATAGTGTTGGAGGTCTTCGTAAATCGTTTTTTTCATACTTATAATAACTGTAATTTACACATCCAACAACCGACGATGATAATTAATTTGTCCCAAATGGTATGTCAAATGCGTTGTTAAATGGACTAACAAGTATTCCGTACTTGTCTTTTCTTCAAAAACCAAAAGCGGATATTCTTCTTCCAACACCGTATCTGGAAGTTCTGACAAGGTCGTTTTAAGAATAATCAGTAAAGCGTCTATTTGTTCTAAAAGACTTTCTCTAGGAATATTTTTCAAGGAAAATTCAGCAGGTCTATCTCGTACATAGTCTGTTCCTCCCAGAACTGCCCCAATGTACGTATTCAAATTGCCAAGAAGATGTAAAGTCAGATTTCCCGCAGCATTGGAGACTTGTCCAGTAGTTTGCCAGATAATTTGCTCGTCTGAGTACAGGTTTAGTTCTACTTTCAGCCTTGTTAAATCACGTTCAAAGAGTCTATAAAGTGTTGTTTGTAGTGTCATTGTTTTTTTGGGGTAAAACAAAACCTGCTTTATGAGCAGGTTTGAGCATTAATTATGACTTTGCACTTACTCCTGATTAATTGGTCCAGTCAGTGAATAAATTGCTTTTTGTACTTGATGAGAGCCTAAAATATCAGCAAGACGAGCTATAAACTCTTCTTCGCTAGCTATTGTCCACTTTCTATCTGATAAATTATCCGTTAATTCTAAAGGATAAACTGATAAGTTCTGCGAAACGGTCAGAAGTGTAAACTGATAATTACCTAAACTTGGTGCTTTGATGACAAGTCCATGCAACATATTACTTCCATTGTTTGACTGCCTATTATAGTTATCTACAACGGTTTTGACTTCTCCAACAAGTATATTCCTTGTCGCTTCTTCCAAATACTTGGCTTGTTGAGCTAGTATATCTCTTGGCATCGACGCTGAGTCTGAGCTGAAATCTAAGTTCCAAAGGCTTTCTATAGTATTCATCTAAATCTTTATTTTAAATTTAATTGGTAAATGGTCTGAATATTTTTTATCTATGATATTTGACTGAGTGAGTAACTTAACATCACCAATTTGTGTGGTAATTTCCAAGTCTTGGTCACTAAAGTCCTTAATCAAGCTAGGTCTAACAAGTACTTGGTCAAGTAAATTCCAATGATAATTTATCGGATTACTAGAATTATGATAAAAAGTACCCGATACATCTCCTTTTCCTAAATCTCCTAAAAAAGACCACATCGGATTATAGAAAAAATCATACGCTTTATATGCTACTACTCGACTCCCTTTATTAGCAATATGCCTATCCATAACAGAATGTAAGCCTGTTGTTTGCACCATTCCTGCATCAAATGGATTCATATTAAAATCACCACATACAATAGTTCTTTTATGCCCTTGTTGTTGTTCGACGGAGTCAATAAATTCTTTAAGAACAGGACTATAAGCCGCCTGATCTTCATTAGACCAATTTACTTTACTTTGAAAATGTACTGCAATTAAGGTTATTGAATCGTACTTTGGAGAAAAAACACTATGTGCTGTGAACCTTGGCAAGTCACTCAATAATTGAAATAGCTCTACCGTAGGCTTGAACTTAACATAGAACTGTAACTTTTCACAGTTAATCAAGGATGCGTAGTAAAAGTTACTCTCTCTCTGGTTTAATACTTTAAGGAACTCAGCAGAATCCTCGTAAGGTGACTCTGCTAAAATAAGAATATCTATTTGGTTTAAATATACAAAATCATTGATTAGTTTATCTAGCTTCTTTTTGTTTATATTCCAAAATCCTACAGTCATTTAATTCGCTAAATTAGGTGTCATCGTATCTATATTTCAAACATATACAAATACCTACAAGTTTCAAAATCATTTTCAAATCTAATAAAAATAAAACACTTTATGACTTACTCCAAAAAGAACGTTTCAATATACTAAACCATTCATTTTTCTCATTTACCTTTAACTTCTATCAAATTATGACTTTCGAAGTGATGAATAATTTAGGTTTTCGCTTTGGAACCCAAAAGGACTGCATTCTTGTTCTATCAGTAGAAAATAAACCTAAAATTCAAACTTTGGACAAACCGAAAAATGAATTTAACAAGGGATTTTGCCACAAAAGATAAAAGACTGAAATAAGTTAGTCCGTGTGAAGAATTTACGATTAAAAAGGATAAAAATCATATAAATCAATTGGTTTTACCCTCCATCAAATGCTTTCTACCTTATACCTGTATAATTTTAAAATAAAACAATCAAAAATTATATAAAACAAAGAATTTATATGGCAAAAACGCCTATTCAATAAAAAATTTTTAATTCGGAGTTGCTTTTTATAAATTTGTAAAGCAACATTTAAACGAAATTGCTCCCTTAAAACTTCAACCGAAGTTTGCTGACTTAGAAAATTGCTCAAGAAAAAATACAATATATAACTGTAAATAATTCAATATGAACTTTTATAACGATTACCTTAAAGAAATCGAGGAAAGAAAAGAACAAGGTCTTCATCCTAAGCCAATTGATGGTGCTGAATTAGTAAGCGAAATCATCGCACAAATCAAAGATTTGAACAATGAAAACCGTGTTGATTCTCTTCAGTTTTTCATCTACAACACCTTGCCAGGAACTACGCCTGCGGCTAGTGCAAAATCTCAGTTTTTAAAAGAAATCGCTCTTGGTCAGTCGGTTGTAAAAGAAATTACGCCTGATTTTGCTTTCGAATTGTTGTCTCACATGAAAGGTGGTCCTTCAATGGAAGTATTGTTAGATTTAGCGTTGGGTACTGATGCTGCTATCGCAAAACAAGCAGCAGATGTTTTGAAGACACAGGTTTACTTATATGATGCCGATTTGAAACGTCTGAAAGACGCTTTTGAAGCTGGTAACACAACAGCGAAAGAAATCGTAGAAAGCTATGCTCAAGCAGAGTTCTTTACAAAATTACCAGATGTTCCAGAGGAAATCAAAGTAGTAACGTTTATTGCTGGTGAAGGGGATATTTCTACGGATTTGTTATCTCCAGGTAACCAAGCTCACTCTCGCTCTGACCGTGAATTACACGGAAAGTGTATGATTTCACCTGCTGCTCAGGACGAAATTGAGGCATTGAAAGCTGAACACCCAGACAAATCAGTAATGTTAATTGCTGAAAAAGGAACAATGGGTGTTGGTTCATCAAGAATGTCAGGCGTAAACAACGTGGCACTTTGGACAGGTAAACAAGCTAGTCCGTATGTTCCATTTGTGAACTTCGCTCCAATTGTTGGTGGTACAAATGGAATTTCTCCTATTTTCCTTACAACAGTTGACGTAACAGGTGGTATCGGTATTGACCTTAAAAACTGGGTTAAGAAAGTAGATGCAGATGGACAAATTGTTCGTAATGAGAATGGCGAACCAATTCTTGAACAAGCGTATTCGGTAGCTACAGGAACGGTACTTACCATTAATACAAAGACGAAAAAGTTATATAATGGTGACCAAGAGTTGATGGACATTTCTAAAGCGTTCACACCTCAGAAAATGGAGTTTATCAAAGCAGGTGGTTCTTACGCTATCGTATTTGGTAAAAAAATCCAGACGTTTGCTGCACAACTTTTAGGAATTGACATTCCTTTAGTATATGCTCCGTCAAAAGAGATTTCGATTGAAGAACAAGGACTTACAGCGGTAGAAAAAATCTTTAACAGAAATGCGGTTGGTACGATTAGCAAAAAAGCGTTACACGCTGGTTCTGACGTTCGTGTTACCGTAAATATTGTTGGTTCTCAAGATACAACAGGTTTAATGACAGCTCAAGAATTGGAATCAATGGCCGCTACGGTTATTTCTCCAATTGTTGACGGTGCTTACCAATCTGGTTGTCACACAGCATCTGTTTGGGATAAAAAAGCTCAGGCTAACATTCCTAAATTGATGAAGTTCATGAATGACTTCGGTTTAATTACAGGTCGTGACCCTCAAGGTGTTTACCCTGCAATGACCGACGTAATCCATAAAGTATTGAACGACATTACCATTGATGACTGGGCTATCATTATCGGTGGTGACTCTCACACACGTATGTCTAAAGGGGTTGCTTTTGGTGCAGATTCAGGAACAGTTGCTCTTGCATTGGCTACGGGTGAGGCTTCAATGCCAATTCCAGAATCAGTGAAAGTGACGTTCAAAGGTAGCATGAAAGAGTACATGGACTTCCGTGATGTAGTACACGCTACGCAAGCTCAAATGTTGAAGAAATTCGGTGGAGAAAACGTATTCCAAGGTAGAGTAATTGAGGTACACTTAGGTACACTTACGGCTGACCAAGCGTTTACATTTACGGACTGGTCTGCTGAAATGAAAGCAAAAGCAGCTATCTGTATTTCTGAAGATGCAACCTTAATCGAATCATTGGAAATTGCGAAAAGCAGAATCCAAATTATGATCGATAAAGGCATGGATAATAAAAACCAAGTGCTTCAAGGATTAATTGACAAAGCTAATAAGAGAATTGCTGAAATTGAATCAGGTGAAAAACCAGCGTTAAGACCAGATGCCAATGCGAAGTATTATGCAGAAGTTGAAGTTGATCTTGACTTGATTGCTGAGCCAATGATTGCTGACCCAGACGTAAACAATGCGGATGTGTCTAAACGTTATACACACGATACAATCAGACCATTATCTTACTACGGTGGCGACAAGAAAGTTGATCTTGGCTTTATCGGTTCTTGTATGGTTCACAAAGGCGACATGAAAATTTTGGCTCAAATGTTGAAAAACATTGAAGCACAAACTGGTAAGGTTGAATTCAAAGCTCCTTTAGTAGTAGCTCCTCCAACCTATAACATCGTGGACGAATTGAAAGCTGAAGGTGACTGGGAAGTATTACAGAAATACTCAGGATTTGAGTTTGATGACAATGCTCCTAAATCTGCTGCTCGTACCAAATACGAAAACATGTTATACCTAGAGCGTCCAGGTTGTAACTTGTGTATGGGTAACCAAGAAAAAGCAGAAAAAGGTGATACCGTAATGGCTACTTCCACTCGTTTATTCCAAGGTCGTGTGGTAGAAGATACAGAAGGCAAAAAAGG
>JARXAV010000031.1 GCA_029865665.1 Flectobacillus sp.
TGGATCTAGCCTCATTGCGATTATCACGTTTTTTATGGTTGCTTGGGTCATTCCGATTGCTAATAAAACCCGTATTGCTTTTGAAAGAAAGTACGTTGTGGGTGGCTATTATTTCAACGGAAGGGATGTCCATATCAAAATCGGGCCTGATTTATATGCCTATATGGAAAGCTATGACAACGTAGGTAATACGGGCTATCGCTTCACCTTAGAAAAAATGAACGGGAATAAATTAGATTCTAAACTCATTTCAGACCATATTGGTTGGGATTCTACCCGTAGAAAATGGACTATTTATGACTATCGTATTCGTAAATTTCTAGAAAATGGAAAAGAGAAACTAAGCTACGGAGCAAAAATTGATACTACCTTAAATTTAACGCCAAAGGACTTTGATAGTAAATATCAACTCCATGAAACGCTCACACTGACAGAGTTAAATTCCTTTATTGCCAGACTCGAAACCCGTGGAGCAGATGGTATTGAAGTCTATCTAGTGGAAAAATACGTCCGCTTTGCAAACCCCTTTTCAATCATTATCTTAACCATGATTGGACTTATTGTATCCGCCCGAAAATCACGGGGGGGAGTAGGTTTTCAGATTGCACTAGGCTTTATGCTCGCCTTTGTTTACATCATGTTTTTTATGATGAGTAAAGGAATGGCAGAGTCGGGAACGATGCCCCCAATGCTGGCTGTGTGGCTTCCTAATATCATCTTTAGCGGTATTGGTGTCATTATGTATTACACCGTCCCTAGATAAATCTCCATTCCGATTAATCATTTATTAGTCAGCAACTTATGAACACAAGAATAGTTAACTTTTTTATATTTCTTCTTGGCCTTATACCTGTGTTATTTTTCATCGTTTATGTTGGAAAATACACCATCAATATTCCTTTTTTGGATGATAGTTTATACTATACCGAATGCCTTCTTGATGTAAATAAGAGTAAATCCTTGAGCGAAGCCTTTTGGATTTTCATGAAACAACATACCATCACCGAACATAGAACGCCCATTTCTAAATTTGTCGCATGGCTCATTTATAAAACAACAGGTTCGTTAAACTACACGATTTTAGCTCATTTGGGCAACTTATTTCTGGGCGGAATGCTTTGGTTGTTCTGGCGTTTTTTCAAAAAACATAACTGGAATTTAGTTTACTTTTTACCCATCCCTTTTTTGATTTTTCAAATGCAAACTTTTGAAAATCAATTCTGGACAATTTGTAATTGGACATATTACCCCATTGGTTTCTTACAAATGCTGGTTCTGTATTATTTAAGCTATCAGCAAAAGCACAATTTACGTTATGCCATTCTTTTTGCTGTTTTAGCTACCTTCACTTTTAGTAACGGAATGTTCGTATTTCTTCCTGCTCTTCTTGTGTTATTATTTCAAAAAAGATACAAAGAAACAGGAATTTTTATGGGGGTAGGTATTGCCTGTGTTGCCTTATACTTCAGTACTTACAAGCCTTCACCAATCGCTCCTCACCAGTTTTCGTTAACCAATTTGGTTAAAAATTTCGTCGTGCTACTAGGAGATTATGCAGACATTCAAGATTATCATTATTGGGCATACTTAATCTGTAGTATTGTTGGAGTTGCTCTTGTTTGTGCTTGTTTATACAGTTGTTTTCTGCTGGTTTGTAGCTATTTCAACATCACTATAAAAGGGATCACTCAAAAAACGAGTCAGTCTCTGGCAGACATTACCTTTCTGAGTTCTTCGATGATTTGTTTAATTCTATCGGGAGCTGCCGTTGCTTACTCACGTTATACAGGCATCAATGGCTTCGAAGAAATGTTCAGCAGTCGATACAAATTCATTAGTGTAACGCTTCTTTGTCTTAGTTACTTGTTTGTTTTAGTAGTAACCAACAAATCAGCCAAACGAGTGATTGCGGGTCTATTTATTCCACTTTGTATGGTACTGTATGGCTACTCCTATTATTGGAATCACGAAGGAAACGTCAATTTTAGAGAACGCTTAACAACGGGTGTATTCAATTTTCAAGAACATCAGAGTTTTACCTTATATCCAGTCGATAACGATTGGACAAGAATGGTAGATGAGATTACCATTGCTGCCATAAAAACAGGCGTTTATCAATTACCCAGTACCCTCACTACGCCACTTCATGAGGTAATTCAGCAGGCTGACACGACCTTGAAAGCAAGTATTCCATTGACGGTAGAGGATAAAGACTATTATTATCTACTTCAAAACGATAATTTTGAAACAGGAAATCCATTAGAAACCGCTACGAATCTAATCTTAAAATCGGATAAAGACACGTATCTCTTACCCATTCGTAGAAGAAGAAATAGAGGTAAGAAAGATATGTTATTCCATCAAAATTATTTCGAAAAGGGCTTTAGCGTTGAAATCTTGAAAAATACCTTTCATCCTGCAACCTACTCACTGGGATTGTTGAGTAGTCAGCATGGCAAAACGACGATTCAGTTTATCCAAAAAATACGTATTCAATAGCATCAGTATTCGCTAAACAAATAAATAACGATTTTGAAAACAACATTACTCAAAAATATAGCTAACTCCAGTATTTGGCTACTTTTTATACTGATGGCGTTGCCTGTGGGATTACTAGCTTTATATAACCACCCATCTGTGGCGGACGACTATTGCTTTGCTTATATGACACGTGATTATGGTTTCTGGCAAAGCCAAAAATTCTATTACGATGGTTGGTCTGGACGTTACATTTCTAACATGATTTTCCATGCTACCCCTTTAGCCTTTGGCGTATTTTGGTTTGTAAAGGCGATGCCCTTCATCATCTTTGCATTGCTGTATCATGCTCTTTTTACGCTAATTGGAGAGTTGCTCAAACCATCAAAACTGCATCAATATACCCTAGCAGCAGGATTTTTATCAATATTCGTGATATTTTCAGCTAGTGTAGTCGATACTTTTTATTGGTACACCTCCGTGTTTATCTTTCCGAGTTCGCTTTGTTATTTCCTATACTTCATCGTGGTATTACTTCGCTTTTATCAAGCAAAATACCAAGCAATTAAATACCCCATTGCTGTTTTAGCCGCTACTTTAGTTTTTTTCATCGTTGGCTCTAATGAAGTGATGATGCTTTTTGTCATTACATTTTTAGGAATTGCTTGGGCTTATAAGCTACTATTTGAGCGAAAAATGGATTTCTTATTGCTCGGACTTATGTTATTAGCATTATTTTGTGCCTACTTTTTAGTAATCCAAGCACCTGGTAATCAAGTGCGTATGGGAGGTGGAGCATTAAGTGGAGATTTAGTGGGAGCAATTGTAAAAGCCTCACTTTCAACGATAAAACAAAGCACTATCTGGTTAATAACTTTATTACCTTTCTTAGTATCCTTTAGCTTATATTTAAAAGAATATCCTATCAAAAATAACAGCCCTATTTTTGATATTAATCCATTCATCGCTATTTTAGCAACCTTAGGACTAGTGAGCTTAATGTTCTTTACGATTCATTACGGTAATACAGAAGGCGTTCCAGAGCGAGTTGAAAACATCATTTTTGCCTTCTTTGCGCTGAGTTGTTTCTTCTTTTTGACACTCAATAAAGTTCATATCCCTTTAATAGCATTGCAGGCGAAACGTCCTAAGATTGTTTTACTGCTTCTAATAGTTGTAGCATCGTTGTCTATTCTCAAGAAAGGGAAAAATCTCAAAATGATGTATAACGATTTGCGTTTAGGAATCGCTCAACGTTATGACATCGAAATGCAGGAACGCTACGCAACGATAAAACAAAGTAAAAGCGATACCTTGTATCTGAAACCGCTTCAGAATATCCCCAAATCACTTTGTTTTGATGAAATCAAAACAGACGAAAAGCATTTATGGAACAAGTGTTATGCGAGTTATTTTAACAAAAAAGTAATTATCCTAAGCAAGTAATATGACTAAGCCTTCACCCTTAATGATTTCCATCATCATTCCTTGTTATAACGAAGAACAAGTAATTCGCTATACGTATGAGCGTGTTCATAAAACAATGAACAGTTTTGAACATGGTGGATATGAACTTATTTTCATTAACGATGGAAGTAGAGATAGCACTTTGCAAATTTTAAAAGAATTGGCAAAAGGAGATGAACACACTAAAATCTTATCCTTTTCTCGCAACTTTGGACATCAGCCTGCTGTTACGGCTGGTATTCAGGAGTGCAAAGGCGATGTAGCCATTATCATTGATGCCGACTTGCAAGATCCTCCTGAGTTATTTCCAGCAATGGTGGAAATGCACCTTCGTGAAAATGCCAATGTCGTTTATGGAATGCGAGAAAAACGAAAAGGGGAAACGTTCTTTAAACGAATTACGGCAAAAACGTTTTATCGCTTTATTAATTATTTATCCGACACCAATCTACCTGTAGATACAGGCGATTTCCGTTTGATTGATAAACACGTAATTGAAGCATTCAAGAACCTTCCTGAAAAGAATAAGTATATCAGAGGTTTAATCAGTTGGATTGGCTTTAAGCAAGTCCCAATCATGTATGTTCGTGAAGAACGCTTTGCAGGAGAAACGAAGTACCCGCTCTCGAAGATGATTAAATTTGCTTCTACGAGTTTACTCTATTTCAGTAAAAAGCCACTCAAGTTAGCGTTAAGTTTGGGCTTTGCTAGTATTCTGATTGGTTTGGGTTTAGGAATATGGGTAATTACGGGTATCCTTTTTAGACCTGATACCATTGTCCCAGGCTGGGCATCTATGGTAATTGCCATTATTTTTTTTGGAGGTGTTCAATTACTTACCATTGGCGTTCTTGGAGAATATATCGGTAATATGTTCGAAGAAATCAAAAATAGACCTGAGTACATTATTCATGAAAAAATCAACTTCTAATTCACTCGTTTGGCTCGGTATCGGAATACCCTTCATCGCTTTTGTAGCGATGTTGTTCACGTATGCAGTCAATGTCCCTTGGATGGACGATACTGACGTGTATCCTGACTTTTTGGGAAAATTTTTAGCAGCTACTTCTGCCAACGAAAAATGGTGGCTCTTATTCAAACCCAACAATGAGCATCGAGTAGTCTATGCCAAATTGATAAACTTAGCCCACTACTACCTCACAGGTTCGCTCAATATGCGTACCCTGACCATTCTTGCCAACAGTACTTTATTGGGTATTCTCTGGATTTTATGGCGTGTGGTAAAAGAACAGCGACTAGCTCCCATTTACTTTTTACCGATTCCGTTTTTACTCCTTCAACCGCAATACTATCTGACAAGTTTGTGGACTATCACGGGGTTTCAATATCAACCCGTAATCTTTTTCGGTTTATTGGGAATGTATCTACTTACTAAAAGTAGTAAGTGGGCATTGACTGGTGCCATTGCAGCCGTCATCTTCGATAGTTTTACGATGAGTAACGGGATGTTTTATTGGATTGCAGGCTTACTAATTCTCTGGCTACAAGGCAATTATAAACGCTCAGCAATTTGGGGAATTTGTATGCTACTTACCATCAACGTATATTTCCTCCATTTTGATAACGGAGCGAATCAACAAGGATTTGCTTATTTCGCCCAACATCCACACGAAAGTTTCTTAGGCTTTTTTACCCACTTAGGAGGAAGTTTGGACTTCTTTAACACAATCGGGATTGTAAAAAGAGCCATTTTACCCACCTTGTTTGGACTCATCTTAGTCAGCATTATTGGCTATTGGTTAATTGCTTTTGTTTTATTTTCAAAACAAAAACCCTTCTCTTGGCTACCCTTTTCGCATCAAAGTAAATTGGGACAGCTTCAAGACCGTTTAGCAATAAATCAAAGTAATTATGTCATTTTGGGAGGAATTATTTTCCTTTTAATCAATGCCTTAGTGATTGCTGTTTTACGCCCACGCTTTGGTTTTGATGTAATGATTGTTGGGAATTACAAAGTCTATCCAGCTATGTTTTTGACCATGACCTATTTGGTCATTATCACCTCTTGGCAACGGGTACAAAGCAATAAGGTATTTTTGTATGGCTTCATTACGGCAAGTATCCTTTTCAATTGCCTGTCTTATGCCAAGTTCTTACCAGAAGTTCACGAAAGACGTAAAGATTTACTTGTTAGAATTTATAATCAACAGTATAACAAAATAGGTTTGGGGCCACAAATTCACTCGCCTTTTTATGACTATGTGAATACTGCAATGGATAAGGTGGTAAGTAAAGGAATTTATCACTATCCTGAAGGATTTTATAGCGATATGACTACGCAACTCCATGAAGGACTAGCTAATAAACCACGTATAGCCGCTAAAATAACTAAAACAGAGGCAGGCGTACTCATTCAAAGTGAAACGCTTAGCAATACGAGAGGGCTGAATGACGGAAATTATATTTTACTAAAATCACCTTCACGTACCTACTTGTGGTACGAAAAACATCCAAACTATTTTAGAATAACACGTGGTTGTTCGGTTCTTTTACCCAATAAAACTTTTGAACCAGCTACCTATCAAGTTGGAATTATTCATGTAGAGGGAGCTAAAAAAGAAATTTATAACACTCACCAAACAGTCACTATTGTAGAATAAAAAAGGTCGCTTTCCCTTGAGAGAGCGACCTTTTTTATTAACGTCCAATTGCGACTCTTCGCAAAATAGTATCAATGACCTGCATCGTGGTAATTCCATCCGCTTCGGCTTCGTAATTCAGCATAATACGGTGATTCAAGACATCAGGAGCAATTTCTTTAATATCTTCTGGCAAGACATAATCTCGACCATCCAAATAAGCCAATACCTTAGAAGCCAAATTCATGTTGATGCTTGCACGAGGAGATGCACCAAACT
Organism: Flectobacillus sp.; assembly: GCA_029865665.1. Next base: position 6,825 of record JARXAV010000031.1, read on the forward strand.
GAATGTAACGAGCTTCTTCCCGTAAGCCATAATCGGCAGGCTTTCTGGTCGCAAAAATCAATTCGATAATATACCTTTCTAAGGTTTCAGAAATTGTAATTTGATTTACTTCTTCCCGAATCGTCATAATATCTTCTTTACTTAAAATACGTTGCGGCACGTAATTAAAGTTCATGTTCGACATTTTTTGCATGACTTCCAATTCTTGCTCTTTATTGAGATAACCCATAAAGACCTTCAACATAAAACGATCAACTTGAGCTTCTGGCAAAGGAAATGTTCCTTCTTGCTCTACGGGATTTTGTGTTGCTAGTACCAAAAAGGGTTTATCTAAAGGATAACTTTCATCGCCAATTGTAACCTGCTTTTCTTGCATGGCTTCCAATAAGGCCGACTGCACTTTTGCAGGGGCCCTATTTACCTCATCGGCAAGAATGATATTGGCAAAAATTGGCCCTTTTCGCACTTCAAAATCATCTAATTTACGGTTATAAATCATCGTACCGATTAAGTCGGCAGGTAATAAATCGGGTGTAAATTGAATTCTATGAAAATCTAAATCAAGGATTTTTGCTAATGTATTAATCGATAAAGTCTTTGCTAAACCAGGGACACCTTCCAACAACACATGACCACCCGTAAAAAGTCCAATGAGAAGGCGATTCGTCAGGCGTTCGTGTCCAATAACGACTTTCCCCATTTCGTCAAAAACCTGTTTAATTTTTGCTCGTGATGTCATTTATATAAAAATTAATGAGATGGACTTTTCTAAAAATGCCCTTACTCCTTTTTTGAAAAGACAATCTTACGAAAAAAAAAGCATTCCTACATTCTCTTTGATGAATTTAGTCCAATTTTTATCGTAGTTATCCACCCGAAAAAATGAATAAACAGAGATTCTCCGTAAATTTGAGGTTTGATTAACATAATCACTAAAAACGTGAAGATTTCGTTTATTGGTGCAGGCAATGTAGCTTGGCACTTATCTCAAGCTCTCGAAAACGAGAACCATCCCATTTTAGAGGTTTATAGCAAAACCCCCGAAAATGCGACCTTGTTAGCTAACAAACTTTTTCGTTGTAAAGTAAAAGACTCCTTAGATTTTAGTGAATCAAAGGCGGATATTTTCTTTCTATGCGTTTCGGACGATGCGATGGAAGAAGTCGTTAGTAAATTAAAGCTCCCTAAAAATGCCATTTTAGTCCATACATCGGGTAGTAAAACCTTAGCCGATTTGGATGAATATACGGAAGCCTTTATGAATCACCCACCTAAAACAGGGGTATTCTATCCTTTACAGACATTTTCTAAAAGTGTAAAACTTCTTTTTGCAGATATTCCCATTTGTTTAGAAACCAATGATGAAGGCGTTGAAAATATCCTCATTACCTTGGCTCAGGACATCTCTGAAATTACCTATGCTGTTACCTCCGAAGAACGTAAGTCCTTGCATATTGCAGCCGTTTTTGCTTGCAATTTCACCAACCATTTGTGGGGAGTTGCTCAGGCTTACTTGAGAGAACACGAATTAGACTTTCATTTATTAGAACCGCTCATTCGTGAAACCTTACGCAAAGCTATGAGTGCCGAGTCTATTTTTGAGGTACAAACGGGGCCTGCAAAACGCAACGATAAAAAAATATTGGCGAATCAGTTTCTTAAACTGAAAGATAAGCCCGAAGAGCAGTTTATCTATCGTGTACTCACCGAAGCCATTCTAAAAAAAGCGAACCATCCCATTACGGCAGAATCATAGTGTATTTTAGACAGTCCCATTTATAGATGAATATACCAGCAAGATTTAGTAACATCACCACCTTTGTTTTTGACATTGATGGCGTAATGACCGACGGGTCAGTAAACGTGTTAGAAACGGGAGAACACTACCGTACCTTTCATATTCGAGACGGTTATGCCATTGAGCGAGCAGTCCAAGCAGGGTATCGCTTATGTGTCATTACGGGCGGAAAACACGAGGGCGTACGCAAACGTCTCCAAAATCTTAAAATCCATGATGTCTTCATGGGTTCTGGTGGTAAAAGTAAGCGTCAAATTTATGAAGATTGGTTAGCGAGTAGTAAAATCGACGAAAGTACGATTTTATATATGGGTGACGACCTTCCAGATTATGAAGTGATGAAACGAGAAGCCATTTTTGCAACTTGTCCAGCCGATGCTTGCGAAGAAATTTTAGCTATCGCTAACTATATTTCACCTCAAAAAGGAGGAAAAGGAGCTGTTAGAGATGTAATCGAACAAGTAATGCGTGCCAAAAACGCATGGCTCGTTTTTGAATAATAGGCAATCAACAAGATAGTTGCTGACCAATGATTCCACTTAGCGGGCGAATTTATTCGCCCGTTTGAAGAAAGTTTAAACAGGTTCAATCGCATTACGCAGGCTTTTCTTCTATACCCAACATATTTAAGGCAGGATTAATCGTTCTAGCCATAATGACCAATCGAAATACCTTATTATTAGCCACTCGAAATTCTTCTATAAATTTCCCCTTTTCCTTCATACTTCGGTACACCGCCGTATAATTCATCTTGAACTCCCAACCATTTAGTGCTAAAGCGGCTGTTACTTGCTCAAAACATTTACTCAAATTGGAAAAATAAGTCACCGTTGTTTCTTTTTCTCGAACGGTATTCAGTGAACCAATCGGAATAATAGCCACTTCATAAATTGTTTGTTGTTTCATAAAAAGAGAGCAAATGTTAGATTTTGGATGTTAAATTTTGAATGTTGGATTGCTACGCTAGGCGAGATTTGTAATCAGTTTATATAAAGATAAAGATAGATAGATGAAATGAAAAATAAATTAACTATTTTTCAAATATTAGACTCTTGCCATTGTCTGTATCTCCACAAACAAATAAATTTAGGTCGTCTGTGGAGACA
>JARXAV010000112.1 GCA_029865665.1 Flectobacillus sp.
TAGTCGGTCATCAATTTATATCCTGCATTTTTCTTTACGTCTTCAAAAGCAGTAATTGCACTTGGCCAATCTTTTTTCCAAACGTTTACTTTTCCTTCAAAAGCACGAGCAGCCCATTTAGTTGCTCTACCTGTATTTCCAGCATCCCATGAAGCAGGAAGACCCGCATAAGCATCTTGGAAATCTTTCAAAATTGCCGCAAATAACGCCTCTTTCGTAGCATTAGGTACAGCTAATGAAGCTAAGTCTTTCTTCACTTCCATCACCAATGGAGGAGTTCCCCAAACTTGTAAAGCCACAAAGTGGAAGAATGCTCTCAAGAATTTAGCTTCCGCAATCACTTTTGTTTTTTGCTCGGCAGTCAACGAATTTTGTCCGTTCCCAGCAGCTTCAATCACTAAGTTGGCTCTTAAAATCCCTTCATATACCTGTGTATATAAAGCAGCATAAGGTGTATCAGAAGCACGGATAAACAAATTATCCAATGCACGAGCATTGTTATAATCGCTACCACTATTTGATGCTTTTGCATTTACTTCAACGTCATCCGTTGTAGTCAGCGACAAACTCCAGAATTCACCTCTTTCGTTTAGGGTTTCCGTACTTGTTCCCCAGAAATCTTGAATAGAAGAATATCCTGCGAAGATGGCTCCGTCAAAATCTGCTTGCGTTTTGTAAAACGTCGTAGTAGTTACCCTATCCAAAGGTTGTAAGTCAAGATTATTACAAGCTTGCACTACAAAAAAGGAAGTGATAGTGGCAACAATAATGCCTTTGATATATGTTTTTTTATTCATTTTAGTACCTTTTAAAATTGTTAGAATGATAACTGCCAGCCAAATTGAACAATTGAAGGTTGTGGAGAACCACCCGAATCTTGTCCGTTTGCCAAGGCGAATTCACCTTTCTGGAAACTTGCACCTCTGGTTACTTCTGGATCATATCCTTTGTATTTTGTAAAGGTTGCTAAGTTCTGCATACCCACAAAAATACGTGAGTTAGTCAATGTTCCTTTTGCAACTTTACTCAAGACAGAAGCTGGAATGTTATAACCAATTTGAATGTTTTTGATTCTCAAATAAGCAGCTTCTTCAATCCAACGGTCTGAATAACGGTTGTTTTGGTTCGGATCATTCACGTCTGCACGTGGCATTGTCGTGCTTGGGTTTGAGACAGTCCAACGGTTTAATACACTTACCGACTGGTTAGAACCACTTGTCATCGACTCTAATGATGCTCTTGCTTGGTTGTACACCTGCACCCCACCAACTCCTTGGAATAATACCGAGAAATCGAAGTTTTGGTACGTAGCCGAAATGTTAAGTCCATAGAAGAATTTAGGAATTGAACTTCCGATGTTAGTACGGTCTTTTGCGTCAATCGTGCCGTCGTTGTTTACATCCACAAAACGAATATCGCCAGGTTGACGTTTGCTAGAGTTAACATCCGTTGTTTTGTCCGCATCTACTTCTGCTTGTGTTTGGTAAATTCCGTTGGTTTTGTATCCATAAAAATAACCTAATGGCTCTCCTACCGAAGTACGGTGCGTTTGACCTCCGCCAGTACCTGCAATAATTTCTGGAACAGTACCTAATGAAGTAATCGTGTTTTTAACCGTCGTTAAATTACCGCCGATATTATATTTCAATTTGCCAACGCTACCTCTATAATTCAAGGCAAATTCAAACCCTGTGTTCTTGATTTGACCTAAGTTAGCATCCGCAGGCAGGAAATACCCTGATGTAGCTGGGATAGGTAAACTCAATAATACATCATCCGTTGTTTTGTCGAAATAATCGACTGTACCTGTAATTTTTCCGTTATACAAACTAAAGTCTGTTCCTACGTCTAATTGTGTACTGGTTTCCCATTTCAAATCTTTGTTTGCAAACACCGTTGGAGAAGGCCCTCTTACAACTCCTTGACCATCACCTGTCACATAGAAAATGGTCGTTGATAACGAAGGTAAATAAGCAAAGTTTTGTCCCGTAAACTGATTACCCGATTGTCCATAACTTGCTCTTACTTTTAAGTCGCTCACCGTGGTAGAACCTTTCAAGAACGGCTCTTCACTTAAACGCCAGCCAGCCGAGAACGAAGGGAAAATACCTGCTCTGTGTTCTGGAGCAAAACGAGAACTTTCGTCACGTCTAACATTGAAGGTCAATAAATATTTACCATCGAATGAATAATTAACACGACCCAATAAACCTCTTAAAGCCCAATGATCTGCCTCATTTGCTGCGGCTACGTTATCGGCTACAGAAGCAAAACGGATAGCCGAGTTAAACAAATTACGTCCTTGAATACGCACTTTGTCATAACGGAAATTGGTTTCTTCATAACCACCCAAAACGGTCAAGTCATGCTTACCAAATTTCTTGTGGTATGTCAATGTATTGGCAATATTAGTCGTTAATTCGATTGGTCTTTCTTGTACTAATAACGACGTTCTACCCGGTGTTCCTGCTGTACCGTAGTTAGCGGTTTCTGCTTCTTGGAAAAAGAAACCGTCCGCTACGTTATAGTCTAAACCTACTGCAATACGGTATTTCAAGCCTTCAATTGGTTCGAACTCTCCGTAAACATTACCCAACATTTTCTTGTTGTTTACACGAGTTTCATTGTATTTCGTATCGGTAGCCCACATGTAGTTTGAACCTGTTGCACCGTTTCCACGAGTGGCCGCTGTTGACTGGTTATAATTTCCAGCAGCATCATAAGGTTGGTAGTATGGAGCGTTTAACATCGAGTTAAATGCCGCAAAGTTTCCGCCTTCTGATTGTACCAAACGATCGGTTGTCGTTAATAATAATGACTCACCAAAACGGAAATACTTTCCAACTTTAGCATCTACATTCGCTTTCAATGAATAACGCTCAAAACTTTGAGATCGCTCTACCCCGTCTTGTTTGTGATAACCTCCTGAAATATTGAAGTTTACATTTTTAGTACCCCCATTGATCGTGATATTATGGTTACGTACTTGTCCTGTTTGGAACATTGCATCTTGCCAGTTATATCTTGGCTGAGCACTGAACGAAGAAAAATCACGTCCTAATTCTTTCTGTAAAGCAATGTATTGAGGAACATCTAAGGTATTAATGCGTTTGCTTTGTGGTACATATTGCACCCCTACATAGCCGTCATACGTTGCGGTTGTTCTTCCGTCTTTACCTCTTTTTGTCGTTACAATAATTACTCCGTTGGCTGCTCTTGCCCCATAAATAGCGGCAGCAGAAGCATCTTTCAAAATGTCCATCGACTCAATATCACTTGGGTTAATACCTGCCAAAGGGTTTGACTCTGAATACGAAGCCGTGTTTACCGAAATATTACTTGTTTGCACAATTGGCACACCGTCAATAACCCATAGTGGTTGGTTATTTCCTGTTGTACCTACCCCTCTGATACGCACATCAATGGGTGCGCCTGGGTCACCACTTCTGTTTGAAATATGCACACCCGACATACGACCTGCCAAAATCTGATCAGGGTTAGTATATGGACGGCTCGTAATGTCCTTACTGATAACAGAACCTACCGCACCTGTTAAATCTACTTTACGTTGTGTTCCGTAACCCACTACCACTACTTCATCCAATGATTTTGAATCGGGTACGAGTTGGACATTCACTTGCGACTGACCGCCTACTGTAATTTCACGACTCTGGTATCCTGTGTAGGTAAATAGCAAAATTGCATTGCTATTGGGTACTACCAACGAATAATTTCCAGACACATCTGTACTAACACCTTTGCTAGTACCCTTGATAAGAATCGAAACCCCAGGAAGCGGTTCTCCATTCTCGTCTGTCACTTTTCCTGAAACTTTCTGATCAACAACCGAAAGGGTTATTGCATTCGCTCCAACACGATGGGCAGAAAGGTTCATTACGCTCATTACGAAAAGTAACAGCAGTAATTTCTGTGTAATTTTTGCATTCATAGAATCGTTGTTTTTACTTAAAAAATTAATAATTCTTTAAAAACCTCACTAGAAGTACCCGTATCGAAGAAATCAAAAAGACAATCTATTCTATACTATACTATTCTAGTTAAATTTCGACAAAGATATAAAAAATATTATTTATCAATGTTTTTATTTAATATTTTTTCAAAAACAACCTAATCAATATGGTTATACTCCTGTATTAAGGCTTTTTAAGAAGAAACAAAATATAGCCAAGCCTATGAATTACAGCATTGTATCGTTCGTAATCGGTTGGCATAAAACAAAAAAGGCAGTCACGGAAAAATCCATGACTGCCTTTCAGACAAAAAAAATAATTATTAGTTGTACCCTTTATTCTGTGTGTAAAGACCTGTTTTTACATCAATTTCAGACTGTGGAATCGCATAAATGATGTAGTTTTTATCAAATGCTTTCATTTGTTTTAACACATCTTCTGCAGCAATCCAAGTTGGTATTACGGTAGTTACTAAGCCCGAACGGACTAAATCGTTCCAACGAAGTCCTTCTCCTGCAAATTCTTTACGACGTTCTTCCATTAATTGATTAAGTGTCAAGCTTGTAATCGCTGATAAACCTGCTCTTTTACGAACGTTGTTTACAATCGTAATGGCTTCGTCAGTTGTACCGCCTCCGCCTTTTAAGATACATTCCGCTTTCATCATCAATACATCGGTATAACGCATCACGATAAAGTTGATAGGCCAGTCGGTACGGCTCTTTCCATATTTCGAGATGTCGATGTATTTTTTATAAAACGAACGTGTTTCTTGAGCTCCATTCGCTGTGTAACCTGTTTGAATACCAAACGTTCTACGAGCATCGGCTGTACCATAAGAAGTCAACAAGTCCGCAGAAATTGGACGAATTGTTAAGGTTTGTGTTGGTAAACCATTCGACGTAAAGTAGGTATCTGGAGCTAAGGTAACAGGGAATGTACCTCCTAAATTGATACCTCCACTGATGTATTGCACGTCGAAAATAACCTCTGCGTTGTTCTCGTTAGTATAAGAGAAAATGCTTGGGTAAGTTGCTAACATTGAATACTTACCACTAGCCACTACTTCGTTCAATAACGTTAACGCTTGTGACCATTCGTTTAAGCCTAATCCTGGCCCTTCGATGTCATAAGTAGGTCCCGAACGAGTCATGTACACTAAAGCCAATAATGATTTTGCTGCATTGTTTGTAGCACGTCCAACCTGAGCAGTAGCATAAGATACAGGTAAGTTTTGTGCAGCAAACTGTAAATCAGAAATAATCAATTTATAGACATCCGCCACAGCACTTCTCTGAATAGTCATGGCTTCGCTCTGCGAAACCACGTGGTCAATTAAAGGCACTTTACCAAACGTACGTACAAGGTCAAAATAATAGAACGCTCTCAAATACTTAGCTTCAGCTTCAAAACGAGTTTTTAAGCTTGCATCTGTAATAACCGCTCCATTTTTAACCAACTGTTCTAACACGGTATTCGCATTAAAAATACCGTTATAGTTGCTTAACCATGCTTCCGACAAGTATGGGTTAGACGAAAGTGTTGATTGAAAACCATTGATTGGATCCCAGTCACGCACACCACCGTCTGACACACCGTAGATATTATCCGAACGAGTTTCAGATAAGTTCAACACACGGTCAGGATAGCCACGCAAATTGCTATAAACTGCATTTACGCCTTGTAAAAAATCGTTGTTGGTTTGGTAAAAAGTAAGCGTTGTTGAGCTTGAAATAGGCTTCTGGTCTAGTTCGTCCGTACAACTGCCTAATCCCAATACCGCCAATGATAGTAATAAATATATACGTTTCATTTTAGTACAGTTTTAAAAATTAAATGATTTAAAGTCGCTTTCTTGTGTAACGACTTTGCTTTTTAACGAAATTAGAACGTTAAATTTAAGCCTACAATCAAAGAACGAGACAAAGGAAGTCCACCGTAGTCACCACCTTGAGGGAATGAATCACTACCACTTAGGTTGGTATTTACAGCATCTGGGTTCCAGCCACCTTTGTACTTATCAGCACCGAACCAGTTTTCAGCCGTAGCATAAATTCTAGCACCTTGAGCTACTTTTTTAGGGATAATTCTACCCAAATCGTATCCTACGGTAATGTTACGGATTCTCCAGTAATCAGACGACCATAACCAGTCGGTATTTTTAATTCTACCAAAAGTTGAATACGCTTTTCCTCTTACACCATCACCAGGGTTATCAGCCGAACGCCAACGATCTCTATAAATTCCTAAAGCATTATCCGTATAACCTTGACCAGTTCTATCCACTGCACGACCGAATAATGAATAAACTGAACCACCCGATTGTCCTTGAACTAAGATAGACAAATCAAATCCTTTGTATTTGAAGGTGTTGGTCATACCATATACTAAATCTGGGTTTGGTTTTCCTGCATAAACACGGTCATTTTGGTCAATTTTGCCATCTTTGTTCGCATCCACATATTTAGGGTCTCCAGCAACTTGTGTACCATAAAGAGGCACTTTACTATCAATATCTGCTTGTGTTAAGATACCTGCCATTTGTACGACATAGTAAGCATACATTGGGTCGCCTACTTTCAAGAGACTATGAGAAATATCGAACGACGAAGGAATCCAAATTTGAGCATCCCCAGGGGCTAAGTGTACTACCTTATTCTCGTTATGGCTCAAGTTTACCGATGTAGTCCATTGGAAATCCCCTTTATTGATGTTGCGAGAAGTCAATTCAATTTCCCATCCTTGGTTCAATACTTCACCAATGTTTGACAAAGCTGAAGCAAAACCTGTGTTCTGCGGAACTGGTACGTTCAACAATAAGTCGGTGTTGTTTTTGCGGTAATAGTCAAATGAACCTGTGAATCTGTTTTTCAAGAAACCAAAATCCAAACCAACATCAATTGTTTGCGATTTTTCCCATGTTAAATCTGGATTTGAAATACGGTTTGCCGTTTGACCACCCGCAGAAGCTCCTCCAAAAGTATAGTTGGCAAAACCCAAAGTCGAAATTGAGCTATAATCACCGATATTGTAATTACCTGCTTTACCCCAACTTGCTCTTAATTTCAAGTCACTAACTAGGTCTTGACTCTCCATAAAATCTTCTTCAGAGATTCTCCAACCCAATGAAGCTGATGGGAATAAGCCCCATTTGTTGTTATCTCCAAAACGAGAAGAACCATCACGACGTACACTAGCCGAAACTAAATATTTTCCTTTGTAACCGTACTGAACTCTACCAAATAAGGACAACAATACGTTTTGGCTTTCCGCAATACCACTTGTTGTTGTAGATACCGCTGCATTCAATGTTGTAATCGTACTACTATTAAAACCACCTGCTGAATTGATGGTTGAAGTAGCATAGCGAGTTAAGTTATACGCATAACCTGCTAATGCCGAAATATCATGGTCTTTGTTGATAGTGGTATTGAAAGACAAGGTATTTTCATTTACAATTGTCTGTCTTTTCAAAGTACTCAAACTTCCTGTAGTCGATAACCCTGGCGTAGATGTACGAGCAGATAAACTACCATTTACCCAATCTGGACTATATCTTTTCGTTGACGCATCCGTGTTATCAAAATTGATAGACGTTCTGAATGTCAAGTTTTTCAAAATGCTATAATCTACATAAGAAGAGAACAACGTTCTGAATGTTTTAGTCAAACCAATATTAGCTTCCAATTGACGAAGTGGACTTTGTCTGCTTACACTCCACGCATATTGTCCATAAGCCCCTGTATTAGCATCTAAACCAGCTTCTTGAACAGGAGTCATACCTGCGATAATGTGTAAAATAGCATCTTTTCCTTCTACGCCTGGGTCTTGGGCTTCTGAATACGAAGGAGCTAAATTTAAACCAAAACGAAGTTTATCATTTGCTTTTACTTCTACATTGGCACGAGCCGAATAGTTTTTGTAGTTCGTATTCAACACTGTACCGTCTTGGTCTTGTAAGTTTCCAGAAACATAATATTTCACGAAACTATTACCACCACTTGCTGCCAATTGGTAGTTCTTCACCATTCCTGTTCTGAAAGCTTCTTTTTGCCAATCAATGTACGTTAAACCAGGGTGTCCTGCTTGCGTCCAACGGTCATCCGTCATTAATGAAGCGTTAACTGCTCCTACTGCAAGACCTAAAACCTGACGACGTTGTTCGTTTGTTTGGCTCGCTGTACGACCAACGCCCGATGCAACCCACTGAGCATTAATCATTTCAGTAGCACGATCAACCCATTCATCAGCACTTAACATATCTAAGGTACGAACAGCCTTTGTAATACCCGTATAAGCATTAAAGGTGATTTTCGCTTTTCCTTCTTGTCCTTTTTTCGTCGTAATTAACACAACTCCGTTCGCTGCACGAGAACCATAAATGGCAGCCGAAGAAGCATCTTTCAATACCTGAATATTTTCAATATCATTCGGGTTGATGTTATCTAATGGGTTACCTGTACTGAAACCACCCGAAGCATTTTGTCCTGATGTTTCTAAAGGGAATCCGTCAATGACATACAAAGGTTCGTTACTAGCCGAAATTGAACCCGCCCCACGAACTTGTACGCTAAAGCCTTTACCAGGCGTACCACTTGTTTGTTTTACAGAAACCCCTGCTAACTGTCCGATTAAGGCTTGGTCAACACGAGCAATAGGACGAGTATCTAACTCCTTCGCATTGAAACTTGCTACTGCTCCTGTGACATTTCCTTTTTTCTGAGTACCATAACCTACTACTAATACTTCGTCAAGTGACTTAATATCAGACGATAAGGCAATGTTTACTGATGAACGATTTCCGATATTCACTTCTTGATTCGTGTAACCAACCGATGAAAAAACAAGCACACCATCACCTTCTGGCACTTCAATGCGGTATGTTCCTTTTGAATCAGTTGATCCCCCTCTTTTCGTACTTTTTAACACGATGTTCACCCCTGGAAGTCCTTCTCCAGTGACAGCATCCGTTACAAGCCCAACGATATTCCGTTTCTGAGCCATACCCAGATAGGAAATCATACACAGTATGAATACTGTTGACCATTGTCGAATTGTTTTCATAAACATAAAATGATTGAATTGGATAAAAATAAACTAAGTAATAATGATGAATGCTTAATGATGATTTTAAAACATTGATTGCCAATATTTTAAAATAAAAAACCAAGATATTTTCACATAATTGAAGTAGTGGGACAAAATAGGTCGGTGTAAAAACCGAAACGGTTTAGCTAAATAAATCCCATTACTTACTAATCTTCGAGTTTAAAAATATAACCCGATGATGTTTGATAATTGCCTCCCTGAGTGGCGGTGAAGAGGTAGGCTGGTTTACCGCTTTTCATCAATAGTTGTGGTCGTTCGAAACGGCCATAACGGGTTAAATGTGCTGGAGCTGGAGATTGTTTAAAATAAGCTTCTGCCCCGTAATAAGCGATTTTGGGTTTTGACCAGTGTAGTCCGTCTTTTGATTCAAAGTATAAACCCACTTCGTGATTGAAGAAGCCCATGTCCCGCATAATCATCTTGAATCGCTTTTTTTCGTAGTAGATATACGCATCTTCTACTTGTCGATTACCTCCATATCCAGAAAAATCAATGATGGGATTGCCCTCATGACGCAGATAAGGGCCTTCTAGCTGTTTTGAAATAGCTAGACCATACTTACGATTTCCTCGAATGGCTGGTGGTTTTGTTTCGTCGTATTCTTTGGTATTCCACGATTTATAATAGAGCCAATACTCGCCATTTGGGTGTTTCAAAAAAGCAGGATTAGTCGTGCAATGGTCATCCCAAGAACCATCACTGCCCACATCTAACAAAGGTTTATCTGGACGAATCCATGGCCCGTCTAAGGAATCAGCCGTGGCTAAACCAATGCGTTTGGTATTAGTTTTACCGTTAGAATTACCCATATAAAACAAGCAATATTTACCATCGATGAACTGAATGTGAGGATTATGACAGGTAGTACCATCCCAGTATCCTGACCCCCTTGGAGCGATAACGGTCTCCTTATACGTAAACTCAGATTCTGGACTATCAGCAACGGCATGAGCAATTTCCGACTGATGAATCCAACCACCCATTTTGTATTTGGCAGGCCATCTTGAATAAAACACGTGTACTTTACCATCGGGAGCATAAATTGGGGCATTACACCACACATAATAGCCCTCTGTTTCTAATATTCGCCCGATTGGCTTTAACTGCTTACAAAACTTTGCAATATCGCTCGATTTGAAAGGAACATCTGCCCAAGCACCACTAACTCCCACAAACGATGAGACCGTGAGTGTAGCTAAAAATTCCCTACGAGTGAAGATTTGATTCATTTGTATATGCAGATATGCCAATAACTTGACTAAAATTGCTAATATCTTATACTTTTCTGATATTTTCTGTAAAGTAAGCTATACCTTTTACCACATCCATCATGCACCGTCCTACAAGTATCAAATATTATTACTTTTTGACTTCTACAATTATCTTTCAAAAAGACATACATAAAAAAAGACTGCCTTCATTGCGAAGACAGCCTTTTTTATATTCTTAACTATTATCAATAATTCATTTCAATATATCAAAAAAAAGACATTGTTTTATACGGTAAAATATCCACTACAAGGCCATTAAGCCCATTTTTTCTTCAACCAAGCCCTCACTGGTTCATCGTAATATTTTAAGGCAAGGTATGCAATAGCGAATGCTGAAAGTAACCCAACAAGGCCTACTTTATATCCATCCATCGCTGATGGTTTATCTTTCACAACCCACATCGTATAGACATAAATGATTGGATAATGGGTAATGTATAAAGGGTAAGATATATCTCCTGACCACTTACAAATCTTTGCCCAACGACCTGCAATTTGTCCTCCAGCACCTGCCGCAACAACCATTGGGAAGGCAATCATAATACAAAATGATTCGTATAATCCATTCCATTGAAAAGTAGGCAGGAAGAAAAGAATGATTAACACCCAAGAACAAACAATGTAGGCATTGGGAATATGAATAAGTTTCCCCGTTCTGAATAATAACAAACCCGCAAAGAAAGGAAACATCATTCGTACATTACCAATCCAAAAGGTTTCATAACTCCAACCCGTTGCCACATCGCCACGATGTATAGCAACGGCTGTTAAAACAATTCCACTGAGAATCACGACAATCCATAACACAATTAGGCTCATTTTTCTTCCGAAAAGGGCATAAAGCAAATTGGCAATGTATTCCTGAAGTAGCGACCAACAAGGGCCGTCTAAGGGATGGGTTTCACCCCAACCTCTAACATCTGGAGCGGGCAATAAGGTGAAACTAATTAGGGTAACGCCTATCAATTTCAAGAAACCTGTATCAACAAATTTATTGGTATAAGGGTCTAGCCAAAAGCTGATAGCCCCTAAAATCACCCCTAAAATAACAAGCGGATGAAGGCGAATTAAACGAATTTTGAAGAACTCTTTGGTACTCATTCTCTCCCAACGGTCGTCATAAGCATAACCCACGACAAACCCTGAAAGCAGAAAAAAGAAATCGACAGCCAAGTAGCCATGGTGCATCGGGTGATTTGCCATGACTGGGAAATAGGCTTCGTAAAAGTGAAAAATTACGACGAGTAATGCAGCAGTACCTCGAAGTCCATCCAAAATGGGGTAGTGTGGTTTCATATAAGATTGTTTTTGAAAAATGGTTAACTTGGGAGAGTGGAAAGATTAGCGTTAAAGTAGAAAGTTTGACGTTGATGAGTTTAAAAAACTTCATCCCAATTTTACTTGGCAATGATTCTTTTATAACAAAGCTATCTAAACTTTTGCAACACGGGTGAATAAATTCACCCGCTAAGTGGAATACTTGGTTAGCTACTAGCCTCAGCATTTCCCACTCATCTACTTTTTACTTTAAGCTTTAAACTCATTTACTTTTTACTCTAATCTCCTCCTTTCCAAGTTAGCCTTTTTCAAAAAACATTCTATCCCGATTAACGGTTAAATTTAATCCGCAAAGCTGTTGCACTGTACTTCCCCCCTACAAAACTACTAACCACCTCCGCACCAAATAGCTTACCAATTCCCAAAATACCATAGCCTACTTCGAGGTAGTTAAACGACTGTTTAGGAAGCGATAACACATTCATAAAAAGGGATTCTTTTAAACCATATAACCGTAAAACATTCGATTGAGTAAGCAAGAATTTATCAAAATCATTCGACAAAAAGCACTCTAAATAATTGCCTCTGGTGCTGTGGAGGTAGTATTCCAAGTTACGAAAAGCATCAAATCGGAATGACCGTAAAATGGTCTGATTGCCGTTAAAATGACGAAAATCTGAGAAATAAACAGGAGCTTTCAAGTAATCTCCATAAGTAGCTTGTACGTGGAATGTTCCCACTTTGGTTATCTCAAAAAGTTGTTCATAACTTGCTTCTAAGCGATTGAAATTAGCGTCTGAAAAACCATTACTCGACGAGAAAGTCAGCGTTGGATTGCCTTTGTTAATCACATAATTTCTCCCATTGAACACACTCGTTTTAGCAAAAGGACGAATCGACACACTTGCATCTAGCACAAAGTTTTTGGGGTTCACCCAATTATTAGTCGTCATTTCTACACTTTGTGGCGTGTTCGACGAAAATTCTTTGTCCTTGGTATCAATCCACGGACGAAGAGTTTGAGTATTTTCTAAAGCATTTCGTTCGGCATATTCCATCGAAATCACACTTGTAAAATACGAAGACCAACGTTGTTTGTACTGAAAATTAAGGTACTGTTTTTCGTAAAACTTGGCATAGTTTTCTTCACCCAAAAGCGTGTAAAGTGTATTAGCAAAGGTCGAAATCGGCCTATTCTCATTAAATTGCTGAATAAATCGGCCGCCAGATACCTCAAAGGAATGGTAGTTTTTCAGATAATAATAGCCCAACTTCCAGTTCAGCGTTTTTCGTCCAATGGCATAACGCAACGTTCCATAAAGCGACGTGCGTTTGGTCAATTTTTCACGAGTATCGTAATTTACACCCGCCTGTACAAAATAACCATCTACGGTATTTACAAAATCTAACAGCCCCACTTGACTGATAGGCGATGTGTAGGTAAGCGAGCGAGGATAAAAATTGTATAGATTATCACGTTTGCCATAATTATAGGTTTTGCCTGATAATAAGTTACTTAGTTTAAACACAGGCAAATTACGAATGGAGTCTTTTTTAAACGCCACTTCATTAACTTTCTCTAAACTATCCGCTTGTTGATAGCCCTTTGTTTCGAGTTCTGTAAGTGGAATCTGACGCTCTGCATCCCAGAAGCTGGCACTCCTTTTTTTATATAACGAATCGACTCCAATCGAATAAGAACGTACTACATCAGTCGCTTCTCCTTGCTCTTTTCGTTCTTTTTTATCGGCTTTCTCCGTTTTTTTCAAAAACTTATCCAGTTGTTTTCGGGTCAATTGCTTTTGATTCAAGACTGTTTGAGCATCTACTTTTTCTTTCTTAATCACTTTTGCTTCTGCCTTGTCAATTTTCTCATCAATCACCACAGGACTTTGATGAAACTTTTGATTAACGGTTAGATTATATCCTTTAATCGTTGTAGCGTAATTAAAAAAACCTTTAAATCCAAAACTGTCAAAATCCGAACGAAAAGTATAACTGATAGGTAACCACACCTCTTTAAATGGCGCATAAATGGTTTTAATACTGTTAGCAAAACCATCTCCAGCAAACTTCAAATCAAGACTATGAATGTACCACGAGTCTTCGATGATGTTAATGATTCCTTCAAAGACATTTTCACCTTTTACTTTGGGAATCACCCGAATACGGTCGATAGTCCTACCATTTTCTATAAATTCTCCTTCAAATTTAAAGCGATAATAGGCCAAGGCACTAGGAGACAAAGGAGAGATTATATCCCCATAAACTTTAGGTGAATAGAAATTCACCCTCGACGACGTGATAAAGCGAGTCCCTTGTGACTCGAGCTGTTTGGGTAAATTATTTCGAGTAGAAATGACTTTCTCACTTACCGAACTAGGTTGTTTAAATTGTACCTCATTGATAGATTCCATGACATAGACTTGCCCTATTTTTAAGCCTAAATCTTTTTCGATTTTCTTACCCGCCATCATTTTCATCAACGATGAAACCTCCTTTACCTGTGCTGTGCCTTTGAGATAGGTACGTGCGGTATAAGTAGCTAATTCTAAGACTTTAAAGCGAGCCATCGAAATGGTTTTACGCATGATAGTATAAGCAGGATCTTCGCTTTTAGCTGAAAAACGGACTTCGTTTAGGGTAACTGTTTGTTCTTGCAAAACCACATCCAGCCGCTGTACGGTCTCGTCCACAGTCACTATTTTCTCTAAAGGTTTATGGCCTAAATATTGAAAAATAAGTGTATGAACTCCTTTGTCCAAACTTAATTCATACTGACCAGCTTCGTTGGCCATCGTTCCTTTGGAACTTTCTTTAATGAGGATAGAAGCAAAAGGAAGTATTTCTCCCTGAGCATTTTTGATAGTACCTTTCACTCCACCAGCAAAGGATGCAAAATGAACAAAAAGGCTTAGAAATAGTAGTTGATAGGATTTCATACGAAAAAGTTTAAAGTGCTTTCAATTTGAAGACTATAGCAAATTAAAAATAAAATTGATAAGAACACGGCTAGATAAAGATAATTTAGAAACTTTAACAAATTAAAGTCCTCTTTGTGTATTTGACAATAAAGCTGATTAACCTCTATAAAAACCTTAGATTGACGCTCAGCCTCACTTTTAACTGATATTACTAAAAAATCACTTATAGTTTTTGGACTACGGTATTCAATGGCATTTATAGGGGCTTTTGGAGAACGTACCTATTTATTCGAGAATACTCCTATGCCCTCTGAGAGAAAGATTTACTACTCTCCTATTCAATTTTAAAAAAATATGCTTATTTTGAATCATAGATGGCGTTTTTTTTGTTTAAACCAAAGATGATAAACCATCTCGCTTAGGCTATTTAAAGGTAAATAACTGATAGCAAGAAGTTTACATAGACACGCTATTTCTAGTAACATATTCATACAGAAACATTATCTAATTTTATCAAATAATTATGACTGAATCTTCAAAAACATTTCTCTACGAATACTTAAATAATGCCGCTCCAACAGGGTTTGAAGCCCCAGGACAACAAATTTGGTTAGACTACCTAAAACCATATATCGACGAAACTATCATTGACGTTTATGGCACTGCCGTAGGAGTTATTAACCCAGGGAAAGAATACAAAGTAGTCATTGAAGCTCATGCCGACGAAATTTCGTGGTTTGTCAATTATATCGACGACAACGGGTATATTTTCGTGAGAAGAAACGGAGGCTCAGATGCTGTAATTGCCCCTTCGATGCGTTGTAATTTACACACGAAAAAAGGCGTTGTAAAAGGCGTATTTGGCTATCCTGCTATCCACGTAAGAGATATTGCTCGTGACAAAGCTCCTACCGTAAACGATATTTTTATCGACTTAGGTGCTGCCAATAAAAAGGAGGTAGAAGATATGGGCGTTCATGTGGGCACAGTCGTAACCTTTGAAGACGGTTTAATGGAATTGAACGACCGCTATTATGTAGGTCGTGCCTTAGACAACCGCATGGGAGGCTTTATGATTGCCGAAGTAGCACGTTTATTGAAAGAAAACGCTGTCGAATTACCATTTACCTTGTACGTAGTAAACGCTGTTCAAGAAGAAATTGGTTTACGTGGTGCAGAAATGATTGCTCGTCGTTTGAAACCAGATTTGGCTATCGTAACCGACGTAACTCACGACACACAGTCGCCAATGTATAACAAGAAAGAACAAGGCGATATGCGATGTGGTAATGGTCCTGTAATCTGTTATGGCCCTGCGGTACAGAACAACGTTCGTGATTTCATTATTGATATTGCAGACCAAAACGAAATCAAATTCCAACGTCAAGCCGTTTCTCGTTCTACAGGAACAGATACGGATGCCTTTGCTTATGCTGCCGAAGGAGTAGCGTCAGCACTGATTTCATTGCCGTTGAAATACATGCACACAACGGTTGAAACAGTAAGTAAAGCCGACGTACAGGCCGTTATTGATTTAATCTACAAAACTATTGTTGCCCTAAAAGGTAACGAAGATTGGCGTTATATTAAGTAAAAGCTCACGGACTCTTAACACATTCGTATTCGAGTAAAGTAGATACAGAAAAGCCACTTAAAGGGGAAAAACCTTCTAAGTGGCTTTTCTGTATCTACTTCTATATCAAAATTACACTCCTATTAGATTTCTCCTCAGAATTAGGGATTTACACTTAGCTACCGTATTTTTACGTTCCTTTATTCTAATTCTAACTTACATAAAGCTATCCAAACCAATGGCAATGAGGTATTAGACATCTTAATACATTCAGGCAATAAGATTGGATGGTTTTGAAAGAAAAAAGGCATACGGATATAGAAAAAATAATGTTTTAAAGACACAAAATTGTCTATAATCTATTGATTACTTACTAAAAACCGTATTTATTAGAGAGAATATCGTGTACGAATAAGGCCTATTATAGTCATGATTCGTATTGAAGTTATAACAATACTCCCAAGGATGAATTCATTAAAACCCCAAACTCAGCAATTCTATTTTAGCCGCTTTGTAGCAGCTTTTATTGTTTTTTTCTACCATTTTGCCCAAGCCCCTCATTATAATGTATATCCGTTCTCTCAGTCTGTTGTATTAAACAAAATCCTCACAAGTGGGAATATTTGGGTTGGTTACTTCTTTATGCTTTCTGGCTTCATCATGAGCATTGCCTATTCACATAAAATCAAAACACTTCCAACTTTTATTTACTATTGGCTATTTAGGTTCATCAGAATCTATCCGCTCTACCTATGTGCCTTAATCATCATGCTCATTTCGTTTTTTAAAGATACCAAAAACCCGTATATCCATTTTTTCTTGATTCAGTCTTGGTTTCCTGAGTATATAATCGATGCTAATTTACCTGCTTGGTCATTGTCTGTTGAAGTATTCTTTTATGCCTCTTTTCCCTTTCTGGTTCTATTCCTTAAATGGGTAATCAATCGTTTTCCTATTCGGACAAGTCTATTCCTGTTTCTGAGCATATTCATCCTACTGGAAGGATTGAACTACGCTTTTCCGTCTATCCCAGTGCCGATTAGACAATATGATTTGTTTTATGTTGGAGCAGTGCTCGGCATGGTAATCCAGGTAGTAAAAATCACTATTTCACCACTCAAAAACACCTTCCTTTTTCTAGTTTCCATCATTACGATTACATGGTTAATGTATATCAACGAATATCAAGACATCAATTATAGTATCTTTATTATTCCATTTGTAGGCCTTCATCTCTGTCAATTATGCCTTCCACAACGCATAATTACCTTTTTAAGCCATAAAACATTTATTTTGTTGGGGGAAATTTCCTACGGAATTTATATACTCCAATGGCCTGTTTTTCATAGTATTAATAAAGCTCTTCAAGGAACAAAACTACAAGAAAAAGTTTTTTCTCATATTCCAGAAACCCTGATGAACTATAGTATTTTTCTATTATTGGTAGCACTAGCCTATTACGGATATGTATACTTAGAAAGTCCACTTCGTAGAATTGCCAAATCATATATTAATACTTATCGTATAAGTAAACAGCTCCTTTTTATCAAACAACGAATCTGGAAATAGGTCGATGGATAGGAGTGATTTTTGAAACGTGAGTGGTAACGTCTGATTTACCCATTAATTACTTCTTTGGATAAACGAAAATGAATAAAAAAAAGGCTGTCTCTTACGAAACAGCCCCTATATAGTCTAAAGGTAAACGCTTATTTTAAATACTTGGCAATGATGCTTGCAGCCCAGTCTTTTCCACCTAATCCGAAAGAAATTCCTAGGGCTAGTGCTAAAGCTCCAAACACGGCAGAGACGATAGACGTAATAATTTCTGTCCCTACGTTCAATTGTGTAAGAGCAATAGTTCCTGCAATGAAGAAAACCGCAGCACTTGCGATATTGCCAAATAATTCTGGTTTTTCTACGGCTGTTACTTTAACGGCTGCTACTACTATATCTTTCACAAAATCAGCTAGATAGAAGCCAACAACCATAATCAAACTTGCAACTAATACGTTTGGAAGAAATACAATTACTTTGTTTAATAAATCAGAAATTACTTCTAAACCTAAACTGTTAAAGAAAGCAACGTAAATCGCCAACATGATAACAAGGTAAATTAAGCCTGCGACCAACTCACTTGGCTTTTTTGAAACCCCTGCTTTTGCTAGGTACTTGTCAATATTAACTTTCTCGATAATGGTATCAAAAGCAATCAGCCCTAAGGCTTTTGTGACTGTCCAACGCAATCCACGAGCGATGATAGTACCAATAATCAAAATCAATAATGCTCCGAGTAACTTTGGTAAAAAAGCTGAAATTTGAGCAAAAAATGAAAGAAGTGAACTTTGAACAATTTGGATAGTTGTTTCCATGATAGTGAGTATTAAAGGGTTTATATTCTCCCAAAAATAACATTATCTCAAGTAACTCTCTCCTCACCTCTAACATAACGCTACAAATATACGTCTATCCTAAACAAAAATCCAAATGAAATGACAAAAATCAAATAAATGAAACAAAAATATTTAATATTCTATTAATCAATCAGTTATATTTATTTAAAATTAACAATAGTTAAGCAAAAATGCTTAGTGAAAAATCACTAGTTCATAAAGATAAGCCCCCCATTATCAGTCGGAAAGCTGACGATGGGGGGCACAGATAAAGACTCAGAAAAACTAAGGCATTTGTTTTAAGCCTTCCCAACGGACATTCCATTGGCTATTTTTGGGAATTCCTGCATTTTGATTTCCGTCTTCAAAACCTGCACACATCATGGCAACAGCTGCTAATAACCCTCCATTTCCTGGTAAGTATAAACGAAGTCGCTCGTCTTGAAAATTATGTCCGTTTGGCAAATAAGTATTCGTACGAATATCCATCATCAGCCCATCAATTGCTTTTTCGGGTAAACCCAAACGTGCCGCAGTCATAGCAACCATCGGGAAATCCCAGCCCCAAGTATCTTTC
>JARXAV010000195.1 GCA_029865665.1 Flectobacillus sp.
AGAATAACAGACTAATTTATTAGTAGGTAAATTAGCAATAGATGAATAAGTAATACTTCCTCTCACTTGGTATTTACCATCTTGTACAGCTTTAATAACTTTGGTGAGATAATTGGTTTGAATCTTATCATTCAATTTCCATTCGTAACCCTTATCATCTCCTATAATTGGAGCTTCCAATGAGAATGGACCAAAAGGAAGAATCGTGTTGTTGGGCGTTGAAGTAGGTAATGCACGAACATCAACCACTACACCACTCGATTGTGCAGATAAACATCCGTTCGTATCTTGTACTCTTACGGTGTATTTTCCTGTTTTCTTGGCAGTGAAAACATTTCCATTATTAGTTCTTCCTAAAGAATCCTTCGTATCTAAATACCAGTAGGGAGTTAGGTTACTTTGTGCTGCTAATTTTACACTATCGCCACTACAAAAAGTAGTGTAGCCAAGTGTCGATATACTGGTAACACCAGGCAAAGGATTTACTCTAGCTATTACAGGCGTAGATGATTTTGATAAACAGTTATATTGATTGATTGTTTGAACGCTGTAATTACCCGCCAAATTTACCTGAATACTTCTACTTTTAGCCCCTGTACTCCACTGATAGCCTATCTCATCACTTGCATTTAAGGTAATAGACTGATCTGCACAGAATGGATTGCTACCTACTACCGTAATGAATGGTGTTGTTGGTAATGGGTTCACCCTTGTTTTTGCCGTATCAGATTTTGCCACTGCCAAACAGCCGTTGGCATCTGTAATAGATACTGAAACAATACTGGAACTCTTCAAACTAATAGCCCTTGCTGTAATTGTACTTGCTACATTGTCAATTGTCCAGAAATACGTATTTCTGCTACTGTCTGGAGTAGAAGTGGGCAATGAAGACTGCAATATTGTACTGTCGCCTGTACAGAACATTTTGGGTCTTAATGCTGTGATAATCGGCTTTTGTGGAAGCGGATTTACCTTAATCGTTACAGGGTCTGAATACGCTGAGAAGCAGGTTCTACTATCAATTACTTTTAAGCTATACTTTCCTGATTTTGTGATAGTAAGATTAGCAGAGGTCGCATACTCTAATTTGGTTTGTTCGTCTCTCCAACTATATTGTACCACATTTACGTTGGCTGCAAGTGCTTCTAAGATCACCTGTCCTCCGTTACAAAACGTTGTAGAAGAACGAGCAAAAATACTTGGTGTTAGCGGAGCGTCTAGTACTTTTGTGGTTATTTTAGCCGTATCTATTGAGTAACAAGCACCGTTAAAAGGACCTGGACTAGTTGTTTGTAAACCATATATTCCTGCCTTACTTACTGTGATTTTTTGTTTTACAGAATCTTGTAAGAGAGCTTTATTAAAATACCAAACATACCCTTTGGGAGAAGTATTAGCTGTAAACGTTATGGTTTTGTCAGGACAGAATTCTAATGGACCATTTGCTGTGATACTAGGTGCACTTGGACGTGGATACATCTTACTAGCCAAGACATTGGACGATTCTACCGACCTACAGCCCTGATTAGAAATGGCAATTGCAGAAATGCCCGTTTGCGTATAATTATAATCAACAGAAGAGGCCGTTTGTCCTGTACTCCAAATGTAATTGGCTGTATAAGATTCTACTGCTTCTGCTTTAATAGAGGTAAAGTCGTTCTGACAAAACTCTAGTGGTCTCAATGCTGAAATCGTAGGCTTGGATGGTAGTGGATTTACGGTGATACCTACATTGTCAGATGCCGTAGAGCTACACCCAAAACTATTGGTAACAGTTACATTATAGTTATTGCCTGTTTGCACATAAATAGTCTGACCAGAACGATTGTTATTCCAACTATAAGATGTTACGCTATTTCTGCTGAAAGCCGTAAGGCGTAAACTATCTCGGTCACAAAAACTAAAGCGATTGTCTTGAGTAGTAATACTAGGCTTTTGTGGTGTGGGGTTAATCGTCAATATAATTGAGTTGGAGTAAGGAGATAAACATCCTGTTACAGCATCTTGAGCTTTTACTTTTACCGTAATTCTAGAGATAGCATAGGTATTTGTATCACTCACAGACAAGGTACGAATGTTTAAGCCTGTAGCCAATTCATTACTTTGATTCGAACGATTCCAGATATTATATCCTGTTGTGTAAGAACTCTGTAACGTAGCCGCATTGTTTGTAGCACAGAAGGACGTAAAATTACTTGTCAATGTTGGGGTAGTGGGTAATGGATTTACTACAAAAACAAGCGTATCTGACGAAGGTGATTTACAGCCCAATGCACTTGTGACTCTTACGGCATATTTCCCCGCTGTTTTTACCACAATGGAAGCGGTTGTTTTATTATTGCTCCACAAATAAGTACCTGCTCCATTATTGCTTGAAGTCAGTGTACTAGAGTCTCCCGAACAGATAGTTTTTAGACCTGTAATAAGGGGTTTGGTAGGAGTTGTGTTGACCGTTAAGGTAAACGGAGTCGAACTCGCAGAATAGCATCCTTGTGTGCTAATGGTTCTTACACTATAATTTCCTGCTGTTTTTACCACAATAGTAGCCGTTGTTTTACTATTGTTCCACAAGTAAGTCCCTGTGCCTGCACTACTAGACGTTAGGGTTGTACTATCGCCAGAACAAATACTACTGAGGCCAGTAATCGTAGGAGTACTAGGTAAGACATATAGAGAAGTAGTTGTGTTTGTCGAAACCGCCGATGAACAACCTGCACTACTAATTACTTTTACGTTAAATGTTCCTGCCGTTTTTACAACGATACTTTGTGTGGTAGCATTCGTATTCCAAAGGTATGTACCTCCTGTTCCTGTACTACTCGATGTTAATATGGTACTATCTCCTGTACAAAAAGCAGTAATTCCGGTGATAGTTGGTGTTGCTGGAGTGCTACTTTGTGTCACATTAACAGCCGTTGAACTAGCTGATTGACAACCTAGACTATTGGTTACTTTTACAGATATGGTACTTGGAGTACTTACCGAGATACTTTGTGTAGTAGCATTATTACTCCAAAGGTATGTACCTCCTGTTCCTGCACTACTCGCAGTTAAGGTAGTACTTCCTGCTAAACAGTAGGTAGAAGAACCGCTTATTGTTGGAGTACTTGGAGTTGCTTTTTCGGTAACAAATACGCTCGTATTCATGGAAGCACATCCTAGGCTATTGATAACTTGTACGCTATAATTTCCTCCTGTGGTTACTGTTATAGCTTGTGTGGTGCTTCCGTTACTCCAAAGATAGGAGCCTCCCGTGCCAGCACTACTACTGGTTAAAATGGTATTGCTTCCTGCACAAAATGAAGTAGTTCCAGAAATGCTTGGCGGATTGGGTAATGCATTCTGAGTCACGCTTACTGCGGCTGAAGCACTCGAAAAACAACCTGAGCCATTGCCGATTTGTACCGTGTAAGTACCTGGTGTACTTACGCTGATGCTCTTTGTTGTACTTCCGTCACTCCAAAGGTATGTGCCTCCCGAAATGGTATTGCTAGAGGTAAGTGTCGTGCTTGAGCCTGCACAAAAACTAGCTGTTCCACTAATCGTAGGAGTTGCTAAAGAACTTGTTTGTGTAACATTAACAGCCGTCGAACTTGCTGATTGACAGCCTACACTATTGGCTACTTTTACACTGTAAGGTCCTGCTGTTGAGATATTAATGCTTTTTGTAGTAGCGTTGTTGCTCCAAAGGTATGTTCCTCCTGTACCTGCATCACTCGATGTTAGGGCTGTGTTACCACCCGTACAAAAAGTTGTTCCTCCAGAAATCGTTGGTGTACTAGGGATGGTCGGTGATAATTTTAAACTGACACTTGAAGAGCTTGCCGATTCGCATGTTGTTACTGTGTTTACTGTGACAACCGTATAGTTATAAGTACCTTCTGCCGCAACGGATGTGCCTAGAACATTCAAACTATTTCCCGATACATTTAAGGAGGTGCCGTTTCGTTTCCAGAGGTAATTGCTTGCTCCACTGGCCATAATCGTTCTGCTGGCACTACCACAAAGTGGAGTTGTGACATCGGCTGGAGGAGTAATCGTTGGAGCAACCGCTGGTACTACTGGACTATTGATTGTAAATGGTCCCAGTGTTGATGTTCCACTTGTCTGAATGATGGTAACAGTATATGAACCACTTGCTCTCGTAAGGGTAGCAGTAGAGCCTTCAAGTACTAGTGTACTTGCATTTCTCCAGGTATAGGAAGTGACATTGCTGGCATTAACTACCGATAAGGTGGCATTGTTGTTGGTACAAGAATAGTTGGCTTGAATAGCTGGTGTCTGTGCGAAAGTACTTTTAAAACACAGCATTACAAAGAAGACAGCGTAAAGAATAACGGATAAACGCTTCATATAAAGGAGGAGTTTGATGTTTAAGCAGAGCTGAAAAATGGCCATTGCTTCAATTCTAGCAGGTTGGTAGAACCTTCAACGGCTTGTACTATTCTAAATAATCTCAAAATGTACAAGAAAATCGTTTGGTTGGCTTCCTGATAGTTGCAAGATAATCTCCTCAAACGATTTAGCATAGACACCTTCCTTCTATCATTTATGTGTAAGATGAATGATAAAAAGAAGGTGTTTTGGCAGAATTACTTATTCGGCATCACCTTCTGGAGCGATTGAACTAGGTAATTCGTTTACTTGTGCATCTTGTAATGTTCTCCACAATAAATCTTTCAACTCCATTAAGCCTTGTTGTAAGATAGATGAAATCATTACATAAGGCAAATCTTTTGGAATTTGACTGATAATTCGCTCACGGTCTTCTTCGGAAGTAATTAAGTCCGTTTTAGAAATGGCTAATATTCTGTCTTTATCCAATAGAGCTGGATTGTATTGTTTTAACTCATTCAATAAAATATTATATTCATCCTCTATGTTTTCTGCCGATGCAGGCACTAAAAACAATAGAATCGAGTTTCGTTCGATATGGCGTAGGAAACGCATTCCTAAGCCTTTTCCTTCAGATGCCCCCTCAATAATTCCTGGAATATCGGCCATGATGAAGGATTTGAAGTTACGATATGCAACTACGCCCAAATTGGGTACAAGGGTCGTAAAGGCATAATCGGCAATTTCTGGTTTTGCTGCTGATACAACCGACAAAAGTGTTGATTTTCCTGCATTCGGAAAACCTACTAAGCCGACATCCGCTAATACTTTTAGTTCCAAAACAACCCATAAGTCTAGTCCCTCTTCTCCTGGTTGTGCATGGTGTGGTGCTTGGTTGGTAGCAGATTTGAAATTAGTATTTCCTAAACCACCTCTACCGCCTTTCAACAAAATTACTTCTTGTCCTTCTTCTGTAATTTCTGCAAGAATCTCGCCAGTTTCGGCATCTCGTGCAATTGTCCCTAAGGGTACTTCAACGATTGCATCTTCACCTTGTGCTCCAGAACGTTTGCCACCTTCGCCAGCATTTCCTTTGTCAGCAAAAATATGCTTTTTATATTTTAAGTGAAGGAGCGTCCAGTGTTGAGAATTCCCTCTTAGGATAACGTGTCCTCCACGACCACCATCACCGCCGTCGGGACCACCTTTGGGAACGTGTTTTTCACGACGAAAATGTGATGAACCAGCACCGCCATGCCCCGAACGGACATTAATTTTTACGTAGTCAATGAAGTTACTTGCCATAATTTTACTATTATTTTTTGTTTGCTGTTTTCGTTAAAAAACAGATTGCCTACTCTTTTTTAGGCTGCTTACTAAGCTGTAAACGAATGCCGTATCACTTAATCGTTACAACATTCGTTTATAGTATTACTGATAAATATGATAATGATGTTGGATTTTGAATGTTAAATTTTGGATTTAATACCTGTATAAGAAAAGTAAATTTAGTAGATAGTTATTTTTCTTAAACAAGGATTGTTAGCCAGATTTTTAAATCCAAAATTCAACATCCAACATCCAAAATTTTACTTAAAATGCGTCGATAGCCGAACAGATATTAGTGAAAATAGTTTCAATTTCTCCAATACCATTAACCTGAACTACTTTGCCTTGTGCTGCATAGTAAGGTAATACATGGATTGTTTTTGAGAAATATTCATCAATTCTTTTTAACAATTTTTCTGCGTCATCATCAGCACGGCCAGAAATTTTTTGACGTTCAGCAATACGAGTTTTAATCTCTTCTTGATCTACGTCTAACTGCACAACACCGTTGATTTTTTGTCCTTTACCTTCCAAAAACGCATCTAATGCTTCTGCTTGAGCAACTGTACGTGGAAAACCATCAAAAATAAATCCTTTTGCTTCTGGATTTTTCTGTACTTCTTCTTCCAACATATCAATCGTAATTGAATCTGGAACAAGTAAGCCATTTGCTAATATTTGCTTCACTTGTTGTCCAAGTGAGGTGTCATTACTAATGTGCATACGGAACAAATCGCCTGTTGAAATGTGAACAAGCTGATACTTTTCAATCAATTTAGCAGATTGAGTCCCTTTTCCTGCACCTGGAGGGCCAAACAATACGATATTTAACATTGGTTTTACTTTTTATGTATGTGATAATGAAATTATAGATAATTCTATGCTGGTTCTAAGAAACGCAAATTTACAAGAACGTAAGGGAATAATCGTGCTATTGTTCAATATTTTAGCAAATAATACCCCCATTCTTGTTAGAATAGTCCCAAATACAAATTTCATATCTTTCAAAAAAACAAGCCCTTCACTTTTCGTAAAGGGCCTGTTCTATTCACTTGATGATGAACGCTCTGCTTATGATCCGCAAGCCTCACAACCTTCTGGGTCATCTAATGAACACTGCATTGCCGACCAGTTTTCTTCCACTACTCCGCCAGTATTCAATGACGAAGCCGCTGCTTTGGCATACGTCTGATAATCCATGTCATGCTCGTGAACCTCACTTGTATGTTCTACCGCTACTTCTGCTTGTTTCTCAACTGTAAACTTGATTGCATCAGCAGCAGCTTTCGTACGTAAATAATACATACCTGTTTTCAATCCTTTTTCCCATGCGTAGAAGTGCATCGACGTTAATTTACCGAAGTTCGGATCCATTAAGTGGATGTTCAACGACTGCGACTGACAAATAAATGCTCCACGATCAGCAGCCATGTCAATGATTGCTTTTTGCTTAATTTCCCATACTGTTTTGTATAGGTCTTTTAAGTGCTGAGGAATTTCTGGAATAAATTGAACCGAACCATTGGCTGTGATTAACTTATTTTTCATGGAATCATTCCATAAACCTAATTTCACTAGGTCTTTCAATAAGTGTTTGTTAACAACCGCAAATTCTCCAGACAATACACGACGAACATAAATGTTAGAAGTATAAGGCTCGAAACATTCGTTGTTACCCAAAATTTGTGAAGTAGAAGCCGTTGGCATTGGAGCAACTAATAAGGAGTTACGAACACCATGCGTTTTTACAGCTTCACGCATTGCTTCCCAGTTCCAACGTCCTGATGTTGGCGTTACATCCCACATATCAAATTGGAAAATACCTTCTGAAATAGGAGAACCTTTCCATGTTTCGTAAGGACCTTCTACTTTTGCCAATTCCATCGACGCTTCCATTGCACCATAATAAATGGTTTCGAAAATGTCTTTGTTCAACTGACGAGCCTCATCCGACTCAAAAGGCATACGTAATAAAATGAACGTATCTGCTAATCCTTGAACACCTAAGCCAATCGGACGGTGACGCATATTTGAACGTCTTGCTTCTTCGACAGGATAGTAATTCTTGTCGATGATTTTGTTCAAGTTTTTCGTTGCCGTCTTCGTTACTTCGTATAATTTCTGGTGATCAAACTCAAAAATACCTTTTTCATTTTGCGTAATGAATTTCGGTAATGCCAACGAAGCTAAGTTACAAACCGCCACTTCGTCTTTTGACGTATATTCGATAATTTCAGTACATAAGTTCGACGACTTGATAGTACCTAAGTTTTTCTGATTTGATTTACGGTTGGCAGCATCTTTGAACAACATATACGGTGTTCCTGTTTCTGTTTGAGATTCTAAAATCTCGAACCATAAATCTTGTGCTTTTACGACTTTACGAGCTTTCCCCGACAATTCGTATCCTTCATATAATTTCTTGAAATCATCGCCATACGTATCTGCCAAACCTGGGCATTCGTGCGGACAGAACAACGACCATGTATCGTTATCTTTCACACGTTGCATGAACAAATCTGGAATCCACATCGCATAGAATAAATCTCTGGCACGCATTTCTTCTTTACCGTGGTTTTTCTTCAACGACAAGAAGTCAAATACGTCAGCGTGCCAAGGTTCTAAGTAAATTGCAAATGAACCTTTACGCTTTCCACCTCCTTGATCCACATAACGAGCTGTGTCATTAAATACACGCAACATCGGAATAATCCCGTTTGAATTGCCGTTAGTTCCTTTGATATACGAACCTGTAGCACGGATGTTGTGAATGCTCAAACCAATACCACCTGCCGATTGCGAGATTTTAGCACACTGTTTCAAGGTGTCATAAATTCCTTCAATCGAATCGTCTTGCATGGTCAATAAGAAACACGAAGACATTTGAGGTTTTGGAGTACCCGCATTGAACAAGGTTGGAGTAGCATGTGTAAACCAACGTTCAGATAACAAATTGTAAGTGCTGATAACCGATTCAATATCTTCACCATGAATACCCACTGACACACGCATCAACATGTGTTGCGGACGTTCAGCGATTTTGCCTTCCATTTTCAAGAGATACGATTTCTCTAAGGTCTTGAAACCAAAGTAATCATAACCAAAATCACGGTCATAGATGATTGCACCATCTAATTCAGCAGCGTGTTTTTTGATCGTATCGTACGTTTCTTTCGAAATCAATGCAGCGTTTTCACCCGTTTTAGGATCAACATAGTTATACAAACGCTTCATCGTTCCCGAAAACGACTTCTGGGTATTTTTATGTAAGTTAGACACGGCAATTCTTGCAGCAAGCGTTGCGTAGTCTGGATGTTTGGTAGTCATTGAAGCAGCCGTTTCTGCTGCCAAATTATCAAGTTCGGTGGTTGTTACACCATCATAAAGCCCAGCGATAACTTTTTTAGCTACCTCAAGCGGTTGTACAAAATACGGGTCGAGGCTATAGCAAAGTTTTTCGACTCTTGCTGTAATTTTGTCGAACTTCACGGACTCACGTCTTCCGTCTCTTTTTAAAACGTACATATTGATAGAATTGGGGTTTAAAAGATTAGTAACCAGACCAACAATTACTTTCTTGAGACACTACTTGTCTCTATTTAGTAACATCGCAAGTGAAACTAAACTAAATATGGCTATGCTACATGAGAAAATACTCATTACGCTTAAAGCTCTGGAATAAAAAAAGATTCGATTGCCTTACACAAGGCACACAGATACAAGGTGTTCTTTATAAAATAAGGAACAAGCGTTAATTCCGTTGAATCATTATGGTTGTTTAAATTACAATGATAGTACTACTTACAAGGCATTCAATAAATAACTCCGATGGCGGAAATGTTACTTCGTCAAGTTTATTTATATACTTGGCTCTATACAGATAACTCCTAATGACAATCAATTTGTTTCAATTACTACAAATTTAATTTTAGCTAATTAGGATTGTTTTTGAGTGGTGCGTTTCTGATATGCGTTTCAAAGTTACTAAATTGTTAAGGGCAATGCAATCATAAAAATCAATATTCTTGTTATCGGAATGTAGGTTATTTGTTCTGTCCAAGTTAAGTTTTAGAATATCAGCAAGCTAAGGCTTACCCACCTTAGAATAGTACTACTTATATTTTTTAGAAAAATATGTGGATAACTTTTTTGTCATTAAAACCTTAAAATTCAAGCAGAAATGTTTTTTTAAAAGTAAAAATCTGTGTAAATTTGCGTCCCTTTTGAGGGGTTTCTGATAAATATACTTTCCTGATTACGTCAATTATTTCTTGTATCGTCTTGAAATAAAGTGACTCCCAAAGACGAACAGGTATCAGTTATAATTTTAACCAAGAGGACGGCAGGGAATCGTCCTACAAATTACAAAAAATGAAAAAAGACATTCACCCAAATTACAGACCAGTGGTATTCCACGATTTGTCTGCTGATTTCAAATTCTTAACGCAATCTTGTTGTACTACAACAGAAACAACTGAATTTGAAGGAGAGACTTATCCTGTTTACAAACTAGAGGTTTCATCTTTATCTCACCCTTTCTATACAGGTAAAAACGTATTACTTGATACAGCAGGTCGTGTTGATAAATTCTACAAACGTTTCGGTGGTAAGAAATAAGTTTGAGAAAACAACAAACAAAAACACCTCTTGGATTTTTTTCCAAGAGGTGTTTTTGGTTTAAGGCTGACTCTTAAATTTAACCCTCACTGGTGCAAGTGTTAAGCGTAGCGTCACTTGTACCTACCATCTATTCAGTTTATAACTGAATGATAAAATTTTGAAAAACGCATCTATTCAATTAAAGTTAAATCTTCAATTAGCCCTTTTCGATTATTTGTGTAATAATCAACTGCACTGCTATATATCCAGTCTTCAGCATTTCTAACAAATCCTGCTTTTACTGGATTTTCGTGCAGATAATCTAATTTTTGTCTCATAATGGTAACAGAGTTTAACTCAATAGGTTGATTATGCTGTTGCCAAAATTGTACTTTTTCGTTATTGGGATTCTTTTTGCCTGCCCTCTCAAACATCCAAATCATCCAATCTTTTTTACTTTCTTGTGGATTTGTTCTAATGGCTTCAACTATTTTTTTTGAAGTGAATTTCTTGAAATCTCTCATTATATTTTGTAACAGTTCACCTCTTGTACCTATAATTAGATGAATATGATTAGGCATAATTACCCAAGCATATAGCTCTAAGTCTTTTTCTTTGATACAATATTTTAAACTTTCAACCACGATGTCTTTATATATGTTTCGAGTAAAGACATCAATCCAATTTACGGTTGAGACACTAATGAAATAAAGTTTGCTTTGGTCGTGGAACTTATACTTTCTACTCATAATTAATTGTTTTGTAGAATTTTAACTTAGCTTTTTTTATTATTCAGTTACAAACTGAATCAATTTTAGGTACAAGTGACGCTACGCTTAACACTTGCACCAGTGGGGGGCTGATTGCAAATCAGCTTCCAGATGGAACGAGATTACAAATCTCGCTCAGCGAGGCAGTTTTATGGTCTTGCGTAATGAAGTAAAATAATACCACATTCAAATGTCTTTGATTTAACTAGTTTGAGATGTTGCCAGTCGTTTAATTTGTCAAAAATTGGAACGCCTTGTCCTAACACCACTGGGTTTACAAATAAGTAGAATTCGTCAATTAGGTTTTCTTTTACTAGGTTTGAAACAAAAGAACTACCGCCATAAACAATAATGTCTCTGCCACTTTGGTTTTTAAGTTTATTAACTTCGTCTATTAAATCGCCCTTGGCAAGCTCTGTATTTTCCCAAATGGATTTTTCTAATGTCTTTGAGAAAACGATTTTCTTTTGTCCTGCTTTTATCTTCGCTATTTCATACATCGTTGATTCTGGCTGTGTAAAGGTATCAGTCCAAAATGGAATATAGTCAACAGCCAATTTTCTGCCTATTAGTTCGGTATCACAACTGTTAGCCAAGTCATGAACGTCTTGTTTTATTTCGTCCCAAGCCCAAGTTACCCATTTTTGCTCATCGTTTGGTCCAGTTGAATTAAACCCGTCAAGGGAAATCTGCATTTGTAATTTTAATTTTCTCATTTCATTAATTGGTTATTAATGCACTAGTGAGGCGTTCGTTTTTTATTCGGTTAATTTGTCAATTTCATTGTCTGTTAAGTTTTGAATGTTTTTTGTTATTCTTTCAATGTCCCAATTCCACCATTTGAGTTTTAATAATTTTGAAATTGTTTCTTCGGAAAATCGCCTTTTAATTTCCTTAGCAGGATTTCCTCCGACAATCGAATAAGGTTCAACATCTTTTATAACTGTCGAATTTGTTGCAATTATTGCCCCATCTCCAATTGTTACTCCTGCCATTATTGTTGCATTGTAACCAATCCAGACGTCATTACCAATATTTATGTCGCCCTTTTGTGGGTAAGATTTATTGTCCATTGCGTTTTCCCAACCGTTTCCAAAAATCGCAAAGGGATAAGTTGTCAGAGCATTTGTCAAATGATTTGCTCCATTCATTATAAATTTCACGTCAGAAGCAATCATACAAAACTTTCCGATTATTAATTTGTCACCGACAAAGTCAAAATGGTATTTTACATTTTTTTCAAAGTTGTTAACATTATCAAAATCGTCATAATAGGTAAAGTCGCCTACAATTATATTTGGATTTTTAACAACATTCTTCAAAAAGCAAAGTCTGTCATAATTGTCAAGTGGAAATTTAATGTCTTTATTGGGTCCTGTCATAAAATTTTCTATTAATTTACTCGCACCAGTGGGGGAATTTTAACTTAGCATTTTTTATTATTCAGTTATAAACTGAATCAATTTTAGGTACAAGTGACGCTACGCTTAACACTTGCACCAGTGGGGGGGATTATTAGAATTGTTTTATAAGGTTAAGCTCTTTGTCTGTTGCGTACCAAATGAAATTATTTTTTTCGATTGATTTATTTGCTAAAGTGTCAATGAGGTTTGAAATAAAGAATGAAAATGAAAGGTCTTCAATATTATAAATTGAATGAGGATTTGTGTCATTATTCCAAACTTTAATAAACCAATCCTTATTCAAGGAAACGTGATTTACTTTAAATTTTAAGTAGTCAGGGTCAGCTAAAAACTCTGAGTTACTTTGTAAATAATTGTTTACGAAAGTTTCCTTAGCGAAATTATTTGCAAAACCTTCATATGAAAATACACCGTTGAAGAATTTTTGTGTTTTATCTTCTTTTCCTGATAAAATGAATTGTCCATTTTCATTTGCTTGTTTTAAAACACTGGGTATTCCTTGGTTTTGTAAATTTGCTTTAACTTCAATTATTCCTCTTACTGCGTCTGGTGTTAAGATGACAAAATCTCCCTCTTTAAATAGTACAGGACTTGCATCGTCATAAATTATTAAGTCAATTTGTCTTGATGACAAATGTTCGCCACGATTTTGAGTTTGCTTAATAACAAAACCTGTTCCGATTGAATATTTTTCAGGAAGGAAACGTCTTATAACATTTTTCAAAACGGCTTCCTTGTAACGTCCGTCTTCACCCCAATGTGTTATAAGGTTCCTAACTTTATTTGTCAGGGCTAAGAGTTCGTTTGATGTTGTTCTATGATAGTCAATTAGGCTCATTGTGTCGGCTTAAAATCGCAGCCACTCATTAAATGATACAAAAGCTCTGTCACACCCTTTGTATCCTTTAAGGCTCTGCTTAGTTATAGTTTTTATTATCGTACAGATTCAGTATCTGATATTCCCCCAAATGTAAAAATTTAACCTTCATCTTTCCCATATCATCGTCTATTTATTTCGCTCTTTGTCGCTATAATTATTAAACGTTCAAGGTATTCCCTCACTCTGGCACCGGTCTTAATTCAGACTCACTGAACTCTTGTAAGATAAATTATCATTTATCAATCATGACTTTTTTTTCAAAATTCTACTTTTTCTTTCGACAGGTAAATTATTACTTAAATACAACTTTACTTAAATGCTCACTAAACAGTGCAAGTTGCTTCTCTAGCTCTAAAAAGGAATTCGGGAACGATTGCAAAAATAGAAATCTTTGCTTTATGCAATAAATCTTTTCTTTTAGTCGCTTCACAACGTGTTTTTTGTTCATACTAAATATTAAAAAAGTCATACATTACCTTTTGATAAGGTAAAGAAATCTACTTTCTAAACAGGTTAGGACATGACGGATAGGTATTTTAGAGCTTATACTTTTGATGAAAATTCAATAAAATATATAAATAGTCATATTTTTATTGCTATAAAATCAGCTAAGAATTGTCCAAAAAATAGGAATCGGAAAAGCTGTTTAGAAGTCTTGGCTTAGTCCAAATTCTGCTGCGTGTTACGCCTGTCTAACAATAGATGTTCTGATTTTTAAGAAGATATACAAAACATGAAAATACTTATTGCAGCCGATAGTTTTAAAGACTCTCTTGATTCCTTTGGCGTTTGTCGGGCAATTGGGAGAGGAATACAACTGGCTTATCCTGATGCCGAATTGGTCGAACTTCCGCTTTCGGATGGAGGGGAGGGCTTATCGGACATTGCGGGTCACTATTTTGACTTAGAACAAGTGGTGGTGGAGGTCTGTGACCCCCTTTTTAGACCCATCAAAGCGAGCTACGGGTATAGTGTCGGTACGCAAACCGCTTTTATTGAAATGGCAAAAGCCTCAGGACTTCAACTACTCAGCAACGAAGAACGAAACCCTTTGAAGACAAGCACCTTTGGTTTTGGACAGTTGATTCAAGATGCTATCCAAAAGGGAGCAAAGCGAATCATCATGGGCTTAGGAGGTTCTGCGACCAACGATGTGGGCATCGGCATGGCAACGGCATTGGGGTGGGTTTTTCGGGGAAAAGAAGGGGAGATACTACAGCCCATTGGCGAAAATTTGGATAAGGTTGCCACCATTGAATTTCCTCAGCATTGGTCAGAGGAGGTAGCTTTTGAGGCGATTTGCGATGTCAAAAATCCACTCTTCGGAGAGAATGGAGCGGCTCATATTTTTGCACAGCAAAAAGGAGCTGACCAAGCAATGATTGAGCAGCTTGATGCAGGTTTGGTACAGCTTGCAAGGGTAAGTAATCAATCAGAAAAAGCAGAGGCAATGGGAGCAGGAGCCGCAGGAGGCTTAGGTTTTGGATGCTTGTTTTTTCTGAATGCTCAGTTGAAACGAGGCATCGACTCGGTTCTGGATTGGGCAAATTTCGACCAAGAAGTTGCCACTGCCGATTGGATTTTTACGGGAGAAGGGCGTTTGGATAGGCAAACATTACAAGGAAAATTGATTTCGGGTATTGCAGAGCGAGCAAAGGGAAAACCAATTATTGCTCTTTGCGGAGGACTTGATTTAATGCCCGACGATTTGAATGATTTAGGCATAAAGGCGGCTTTTTCGATTACACAAAAACCGTGTTTACTATCGGAAGCTTTAGTGCAAACAGCAGAAAATTTAGAAAAAACATCGTTTAATATAGCAAGACTTTTATGAAAAATTTGAAAAAACGTATCCAGCAAGGCGAAACCGTGAATGGATGTTGGTTAAACCTTGGAAGTTCTCTTACCGCTGAAATTGTAGGTTTAGCAGGATTCGATTGGGTACTTATTGATTTGGAACATGGGGCAGGTTCAGAAAAGGATATTTTGTTTCAATTGCAAGCCTTAGAAAGTACGCCAACAGCGACCATTGTGCGAGTAGAAAGTGCAGACCATGCTCGTATTTCAAGAGCCTTGGACATGGGAGCGGACGGAGTGATGTGTCCTAAAATCAAAACGGTAGAGGATGCAAAGGCGGTCATTAAGGGAATGTATTATCCTCCTTTCGGCAATCGGGGAGTAGCCAAGATGGTACGTGCTACAGGATTTGGAATCAATTTCGATCAGTATTATGCCGAATCAAAGGAATATATTCTGGGAGTTATTCAAATAGAAACGGTGGAGTCCTTGAATCATTTAGACGAAATAGCGGCGTTGGATGGAGTGGATGTCTTGTTTATTGGCCCTGCAGACCTTTCGATGGAACTAGGAATTTTTGGACAATTTAATAATCCAATCTTCTTAGATGCGGTAACAAACATCGTAGCGGCTGCCGATAAAGCAGGAAAAGCAACGGGGATATTATTCTTTAATCCAGACGATTATAAGAAATACCATGACATGGGCATTCGCTTTATTGCTTGCGGAGCAGATGCAACCTTTGTGGCCGACGGAGCGAGAGCGATGGCCAAAAAGTTACGAGATGCTTCCAATCAATAAGACGTGATTGCTTGTCTGTGTTTAAATTTTATTCCTCTTTTTCTTTTAATCGTTTATTCTATGGATCCTATCGTTATTTTATTAGTGGGTGTTGTCATTGTTGTGGGAGGTATTATTGGGCTAAAATTACATCCTTTCCTTTCGTTATTGTTAGCAGCTTTAGCAGTGGGTTTATTAACTCCTGTGGCAATGGTGGAGAATTACTACTTACTAAAAGGGAATGTCGCTGCGGAGGCTTTAAAACTGGCTCATAAAAGTTTGGGAGAGCGTATTGCTACGGAGTTTGGTAATACCTGTGTGAAAATTGGTATTCTGATAGCAATGTCGGCTATCATCGGTAAATCCATGTTAGAGAGCGGTGCAGCCGAGCGTATCATCCGTGCGATGCTTAAATTAACAGGGGTGAAAAAAGCCCCTATTGGCTTTTTGATTAGTAGCTTCTTTCTGACGATTCCTGTTTTTGTAGATACGGTTATTTTCTTGATGATGCCTCTCGTAAAAGCTATGGGCTTGCGGTTGGGCAAAAACTATTTATTACTCGCCCTGTCGGTTATTGCAGGAGCCGTGATGGCAAATTCCTTTGTACCTCCTTCGCCTGGGCCTTTGTTTTTAGTGGGAGCATTAAATGTACCGATCGGCTTAATGATGGTATGTGGCTCTTTATTAGGACTTTGTACAATAACGGTGGGCTACCTTTTTGCGGTTTGGGCAAATAAAAAATATAATATTCCCCTTCGTGATGCGGCAGACGCTCGATTAGAAGACATTCAGAAAAATGCGGATAAAAATGATAACGAATTGCCTGCCTTGAGTTGGTCGCTTTTACCAGCGGTTTTCCCTTTAGTAACGATTTGTATTCGTTCGGCAGTAGAAGCGTTCTTTAAACCAGACGAAGCAATTACTCCCTTTGAATGGCTAAATAAATTGATTGGCGTAGTGATGTTCTTTGGGGATAAAAATATCGCCTTGCTAACAGGTGCTTTGTTTGCCTTGTTTGTGCTTTCTAAGCAGAAAAAGACTTTGAAAGAAGGTATGACGGCCTTTGTGCAAACGGCTATTATGAGTGGCGGAGGTATTATCTTGATTACTGCTTCGGGTGGTGCTTTTGGTGGCATGTTGCAACAAACGGGTATTAGCATTCGCATTGCAGAACTTACGAAAGATTATCAAATGGCTCTGATTCCCTTGGCATTTTTTATCACGGCAGTCGTGCGTACTGCTCAAGGGTCTGCTACTGTGGCTTTGATTACGGCTTCGGGGATTTTATCAGGAATGGCACAAAATGCTAATTTGGGTTTCAATCCTGTATATTTATGTTTAGCCATTGGGGCAGGGGCAAAGTTAGTGCCGTGGATGAACGATGCAGGTTTTTGGATTATGTGTAAAACCAGCAATTTGACGGAACAGGAAGCACTAAAAACCATTGCTCCCATGCAAACAATTATGGGTATTACAGGGCTGGTGTTGATTATGGTTGCCGCCCAGTTTTTTCCAATGATTTAACAGGGAAGAATAAACGTTCTTCATGAAGCTGTTTAAACTTTCTTGACACAGGTGAATGAATTCACCTGCTAAATGGAATGCTTGGTTTTAACGCTAAATCTGTATTAAACGTTAACCCAAGCATTTTTTCCATACAAAATAAGCTTTAAACCACTGAAGTAAGCGTGCAAAATTAGTTAATAGTTGTTTTTATTATAAAGGACTAATAGCTGGGTCATTAAATCCAAGATTTAGAATTAATAGTGTACGAAGGATTGAGAAACGTTTGGAAAATTTAAATTTCGAGACCTAGGGCTTCACCCTAGGCTTAGGTATGTTGCCCTTTCAGGGCTAAAATGTACTGTCTTAGCCCTGAAAGGGCGACATATCTAAGCGATGGGTGTTAGCCCATCGTCAAAAAAGGATTTTACAAAATTGGTCAGAGAATGCTATTTTTCAATCCTTCGTACACTACTAATTTAGAATTCATAATTTTGCATCACCACTTATGTGTCTTTTCAAACTTGATTAAAGGACATTTAACATAATTATCTCTTAAAAATGACAAACACCATTGTAAAAATAAGTCCTGCCGACAACGTAGGCATCGTTTGTAACGCCTTTGGTTTGCCCAAAGGTGCGTGTGTACAAGACGATATACTATTGGTCGAAGCGATTCCGATGGGGCATAAAGTAGCTTTGTCGGCTATTCAGAAGGACGAAGCGGTTTTGCGTTATGGACAAATTATTGGCTACGCAATTGAACCCATTGAAAAAGGAGCATGGGTAAATGAAGATAAAATTACCTTGCCTCAAGCTCCTGATTTAGAGAGTATTCCGTATTCGGAAGTGGTTCAGGAAGAAATCGTGCCGTTGGAAGGTTATACCTTTGAAGGCTATCGAAATCCAGATGGTAGCGTAGGAACGAAAAATATGCTAGGGATTACCATTAGCGTACAGTGCGTTGCGGGCATTACGAATTATATCACCAATAAGATTAAACAGGAGTTACTACCAATATACCCCAATGTGGACGATGTGGTAGCCTTTAATCATACTTATGGTTGTGGGATTGCGATTAATGCTCCTGCTGCTATTATTCCCATTCGGACGATTAAAAACATTGCTCAAAATCCAAATTTTGGGGGAGAAATCATGGTGTTGGGTTTGGGTTGCGAGAAGCTTAGACCAGAGCGTCTGTTGCCCAACGAAGAAAAAACGGACGATAATTCGATTCTCTATCTTCAAGACGAAGCCTTTACGGGTTTTGAAGAAATGATTAATGGAATTATGGCAGTTGCCGAAAAGCATCTTAAAAAATTGAACCTTCGTCAGCGAGAAATCTGTCCTGCTTCGGCTTTGGTGGTTGGAATGCAGTGCGGAGGAAGTGACGCATTTTCGGGTATTACGGGAAATCCTGTAGCGGGTTTTGCTTCTGACTTGATTGTGCGTGCAGGTGGAACGGTCATGTTTTCGGAAGTAACGGAGGTGCGTGATGCCATTCATTTGTTAGTACCAAGAGCGGTGAATGCAGAGGTGGCTCAAAAGCTAAAAAATGAAATGCAATGGTACGACCAATACCTTGATAATGGATTGGTAGATCGTAGTGCAAATACGACTCCAGGGAATAAAAAAGGAGGATTGAGTAACATCGTAGAAAAGGCTTTAGGGTCTATCGCAAAATCGGGAACGAGTCCGATTGTCGATGTGATTGCTCCAGGCGAAAAAGTGCGTAGAAATGGCTTGCATTTTGCCGCAACGCCTGCTAGTGATTTTGTGTGTGGAACACTCCAATTGGCAGCAGGAATGAATATGCACATCTTTATCACAGGACGTGGTACGCCTTATGGTCTAACGATGGTACCTGTCATTAAAGTAAGTTCAAATTCTAAACTGAGCAATCGTTGGTTTGATTTGATTGACTTTGATGCAGGTCCCGTCGCTTTTGGACAGAAAACCATTGAAGAAATGGGCTGGGAGTTATTCCATCTGATTTTGGAAGTAGCTAGTGGGAAGAAAAAAGTGGCTGCCGATAGATTAGGGATTTATAACGACTTGGTCTTATTTAATCCTGGACCACTGACCTAGTATTTATTCTTATTAAGAAAGATAAAATACTGATGTACAATTTAATAGACTTAGTTTTTAATTCAAAAATCAAATATGAAAACAATTGGATTTATAGGTTTAGGTATCATGGGGAAACCGATGGCACTCAATCTAATTAAAGCAGGGTATCAAGTATCCGTATTAAGTTCAAGCAATGCAGCGGCAAGCCTTGTAGAAGCAGGAGCAACTACCTTTGATAACACAAAGGCATTGGCTGAAAATAGCGAAGTCGTAATTACGATGTTACCCGATTCGCCCGATGTAGAAAAGGTGGTATTAGGAGAAAACGGCGTGTTGGACGGTATCAAAAAAGGCTCACTTTATATTGATATGTCGTCTATCTCGGCAGGGACGGCCATTAAAATCTATGAAGCCATGCAAGAAAAAGGCGTTGAAGCTTTGGATGCTCCTGTTTCGGGTGGACAAGTGGGAGCAGAGGCAGCGACGCTTTCGATTATGGTCGGAGGAAATGAGCAGGCTTTTGAGGAGGCACTTCCTTTGTTTCAGGTAATGGGTAAAAACATTGTACTAATTGGAGTAGCAGGGGCAGGGCAGACGACAAAAATTTGTAATCAAATGATTGTGGGAATGACCATTCAAGCCGTTGGTGAAGCCTTTTCTTTGGCTACCAAAGCAGGAGTTGATCTTGAGAAAATGAGAGAGGTACTATTAGGTGGTTTTGCTCAAAGTCGTATTTTAGACCTTCATGGAAAACGCATGATTGATAGAAATTTCAACCCTGGCTTTAAAATTAAGCTACATAATAAAGATATGAACTTGGCACTACAAGCAGGAAAAACGTATGACATTGCGTTGAATGGCGTGGCTCAAGTAGCAAGTTTGATGGCGGCATCTATTGAGGATGGAAACGGAGAGTTAGATCACAGTGCCATTGTATTGCAAATTGAAAAATAGGGCTAAAATCCTTTTTAAATGACTATTCTAATACCGATTTATGGCGGTAATGGAATAGTCATTTTTACGATAATATTTTTTATTTTTCAGGAAAATGTTCTGGTTAAAGCTGGATAATTTAGCGTTAAAATCAAGTGTAGAGCGAGTTCCTAAGGATTCCACTTAGCGGGAGGAGGAGTTCACCCGTGTCAAGAAAGTTTAACCAGTTCATAAAGCATCGATGTAGGTTTTCAATCATTTTCGTCACAACTTAATCATTTTTAGTATGAAAAAAGGTCCTTGTATTAAGGAGTTTAATATCACTCTCATTGCTATTGTTGACCCGCCCTTGCTGAATGCAGCAGGTTTACATGCTCCGTATGCCCTCCGTATTGTGGTCGAACTTGTTACGGATGACAACATATCAGGTATCAGCGAAATTCCCGGAACAGTTGAGATAGAGCAGGCTTTGCACGAGTGTAAACACTTAATAATTGGGCAAGATCCTTTTCAGACAAATAAGATTAATGATATTTTGACGGCTTATTTTGGTGCCGATTCGAGTGCCGACAGAGGGCTGTTCCCTTGGGATTCTCGCAAACGGGTGCATATTTTTAGTGCTTTAGAAGTAGCCTGTTTGGACATTATAGGTAAAATCGTGAATCGTCCTGTGGTGGACTTATTGGGTGGAAAACGAAGAGAACGAGTACCTTTTGCAGCTTATCTTTTTTATAAATACAAAGGAGCAGGCGGAGAACTAGCTTTTGATACAGATCCCAACGCTACAGGATGGGCGGATGCTCGCCAGAAGTCAGCGTTGAATCCTGATGAAATTGTGAAACAGGCGAAAGCGATGTGTAAAGAGTTTGGTTTTCAGTCGATAAAACTAAAAGGAGGAGTCTTTGAACCTCGACAAGAAGTAGATGCGATTTTGGCTTTGCGAGAAGCATTTGGCGAAAAAATGCCTTTACGACTCGACCCCAATGCTCTTTGGACAGTAGAAACGTCCATTAAATATGGGCTTGAGATGGAAGGAATTCTCGAATATTTGGAAGACCCTTGCCGAGGACAGGAAAATATGGCACTTGTTAGAAATACACTACGAACCCCTTTGGCAACCAATATGTGTACGACTTCTTTCAGTGATATACCCAATAGTGTAAACGTGGGTTCAGAAGATATTATTTTGAGTGATCATCATTTTTGGGGAGGACTGCGGGAATCCATGAACTTAACAGGCATTTGTCAAACCTTTGGTAGAGATTTGTCGATGCACTCCAATAGCCATTTAGGTATTTCACTGGCAGCAATGGTGCATTTGGGAGCAGCAATTCCTAATTTCCGTTATGCCTTAGATACGCATTATCCATGGCAGTCAGACGAGGTAATTACCCAAGGACGCTTCA
This sequence comes from Flectobacillus sp., assembly GCA_029865665.1. The sequence continues at coordinate 21,827 of JARXAV010000195.1, forward strand.
CGTTTGAAGAAGGTTCAGTAGCCGTTCCAGAAGGGCCAGGGCTAGGAGTGGAGCTTGATAAAACAGCCTTAGCAAAATTACACCAAAACTACTTAGCCTGCGGACTGACCAAGCGAGACGACCAAGTAGAAATGCGAAAAGTAATTCCAGATTGGGAGTTTAAACAAACCCGTTGGTAATCAAAAAGGGGCTGTCCCAAAAGGGCAGCCTCGTTTTGTTGGTCAATGTTCTAGTAAGCAATAGTTTTCTGCCCTTGGCTTACCAAAATTCAATATGAATGAAATGAACTCTTTTAAGAGGCATAAATTACTGTTAAAGCTCCCC
>JARXAV010000318.1 GCA_029865665.1 Flectobacillus sp.
TTTAGTGGCTTCGTTATAGATAGAAATTTGCTCATCATTTAACAATTCTTTATCCGACACATGAACCAATTTCATGATGGTTGTATTGGCTGCTTGTAAATCAAAAAGTAGTGTGGTGGTCGTTACAGCTCTATCCTCTAATCTTTTAAAAAAACGTTTTTCTAAATAAAGTTTACTAAAAAAATAAACCCCCACCGAAAACAAGAGTAAGATAGCAACTACCAACATCATGAACTGATAGGTAAGGCGAGAGCGAATATCGTCGAATTTCATCCGATTATAATGTTTAGTTATTTTCAATGGTATCAGATTGCGACGCATAGTCGGAACGCCTCAGACAACGGTTGTAATCGTACCTCTGCATATCAAACTTTTTTGGCATGGGCGTTTCATTTAGCTTATTTTAAGAACATAGCCCATACCAATTTGCGTATGTAATAACTTAGTAGGGAAATCTTTATCTATTTTTTTACGAAGGAAATTCATATACACTTCAATCACATTTGTACCTGTGTCAAAGGTTACATCCCAAATTTTTTCGGCAAGTTCTACCTTTGAAATTACCCTGCCTTGATGACGTAAAAAATATTCTAGTAAGACAAATTCCTTTGCTGTTAAGGCAATTTCCTTCCCTGCTCTAAGTACCGATTTGGTATTCAAATCCATACTCAAATCCCCTATTTTCAAGACATTCTCCGTATTAGTTGAGCGGCTGTTTCTGCGAGTCAAGGCTCTAATTCTAGCCAATAACTCTCTAAATTCAAATGGTTTAACTAAATAATCATCTGCTCCAGCATCTAAACCAAAAATCTTATCATCGGTTGTTCCAAGAGCCGTTAATAATAAGATTGGCGTAGCAACATTCGCCACCCGTAACTGGCGGCATAAATCTAAGCCATTAATTCCAGGAAGAATAATGTCTGAAATAATTAAGGTATATTCTTCCCTAGTAGCAAGTTTAAAGCCCATCAACCCATCGTAGGCAACATCTACCTCCCACTGTTGTTCCTCTAAACCTTGCTTAATCAATTGAAGGGTTTTGACCTCATCTTCAATCACCAAAATTTTCATATTGTGCTTGCTCCTTGGTAACGTAAAAATCACTTAAAAGTTGATACCATTTCAACAATAATCAAATTTAGCCATTTTAAAACAAAAACGGAGAGTCTTATCGAAAGACCCTCCGTTTTTAAGGAAATTTTAATTTAATATCTTATTTGTTAGCTGGAACCAACATTTGGAAGAATTGATCTAATTTCGGTAATACGATAATTTCTGTTCTTCTGTTTGCTTTACGGCCAGCCGCAGTCTCATTAGAATCTTTAGGGACAAATTCAGAACGTCCACCCGCTGTCATACGGCTAGGAACAACGCCAAATTTAGTTTGTAATAAACGAACAACCGCAGTAGCACGTTTCGCACTTAAATCCCAGTTATCTTTCACACAGTCCGTAGAAATAGGTACAGTATCTGTATGACCTTCCACTAAAATATCCAACTCTTTATGGTCATTCACCACTTTCGCTACTTTACCTAATACGATTTCAGCCGCTGCGTTGATGTCTGAACTTCCCGAACGGAACAACATTTTATCAGAAATAGAGATATAAACTACTCCTTTTTTCACTTCAACCGTCACATCATCGTCATTCACATCTGCCAATGAACGTTTCAAGTTCATTACCAATGCCAAGTTTAATGAATCCTTACGTTGCATTGAGCTGTTCAAATTTTGAATGTATTTCCCTTGGTCATTCAGTGCTTCTAAGGATTTTTTGATGCTTTCAGCTCCTGTTTTACTTACAATTGACAAATCAGATAAACGATCAAGCAAGTTTGTATTTGATTTTTTCAAGTAATCAACTTGTTCTTGCAAGGTTTTAACCTGACCTGATTTCGCATCTAAATCTGATTCAGATTTTTGAAGTTTACTTTTCAATTCTGAGCTTTTCGTTTCACAATCGCTAACGTCTGTACGTAATTTACTAACTAAGGTGTTATTAGTAGATTCAAGTGCTAACAATTTAGACTGTGCTTCTGCAAACTTCTTCTTACTTACACAAGAGAAAACCATAGGTAGTAAGGCTAAGACAACAATGATTTTTTTCATTTTGAATAACTGTTTTAATGAGAGAATGATGTGTTTACACAGAAACAAAAATAAAGACTATTATTTTTAGTACTAACAGTTCCTGTGTGTTATTTCGTATAAAAATATCCATTTTTATGCCAAATATGTTTACCATAAAATAACATCGCTGAATAATACTATTTCATCTGTGCTTATTACTGATGTTCTCTCACGCAAAATGTAAAAATCAATTAAACTTCCTCATTTGAGAACCTCCTAAGCAAGTTTATTGTCTAGAACCTGACTTTTTAGGTCTGCTCGTTTTTGATTTCGTTGCTTTAATAAATACGAAACCCACATATATAGACAAAAAATACCAAATAAAATCCATAAAGAGGTCATGTTAGATACCTCCTTACTAATTATTAAGAAAAGAATAGTCGATACTAGGCTAAAAGCCCAAAGAATTGCTGATGCTTGAAAATGCGTTAGTCCAGAATCAATTAAGATATGATGCAAGTGGTTTCTATCACCAACAAAAGGAGATTTTTTCTCCATCAATCGAATCATGAATACTCGAACGGTATCAAAAATGGGTACAATCAATACTACAATGGCTAGAATTGGAGCACTAAAAATAGCATTTGGGTCAAAACGGTAAACAATGTTCAACTGAACAAATTTGATGGCAAACATGGTCAGAAGAAAACCTACTAGCAGTGAACCTGTATCCCCCATAAAGATTTTAGAGGTTTTAGAATAATTAAATCTCAAGAAACCTAATAAAGAACCTGCCATAGCGGAAGCTAGAGAGGCTAGTGCATAATGACCATTTAAATAAAACCAGATACCAAATGTACCACCAGCAATCATACCGATTCCTCCTGCAAGGCCATCAATTCCATCGATGAGGTTAATCGCATTGATTAGGGCTATAAAAACAAAAATAGTTAACGGTACACTTAACAGATAAGGAATATGATCTATACCGAAAATGCCAAATAAATTTTCGAGACGTAAATTCCCCATAATGATAACCAAAGCAGAGGCTACAATCTGAATAATCATTTTCTTTTTAGGAGACAAAATCAAAATATCGTCTTTTACTCCTAAGAAAAAAAGAATGACTATGGCAGAAATAGATAAATGTACGAAATGTCCTTCATCTGGATTTTCCCAAAGAAAATAACTGATTAATATGGATGCAAAAATAGCAACCCCACCTAAGGTTGGTGTACGTCTCACATGAGAACTGCGTTCACCTGGTTCTGCCATGAGGTTCTTCAATCGTGAAATCTTAATAATGACAGGAATTGAGTTAATAGACATCAATGCTGCCACAATACAAGTAAACACGATTTGAAAAAGCTTATTATTATATAGTTGAAGAAAAAAATCGGACATAAATTTTTGTTTTGTCAGTTGATATTGAAATATAACACTTCATTTTTATATTTCAGTACGCTATAAAATGAAATGATAGAATTTACACCCAACTATATTTTACACTAATTGTCTAGTATGCACTTTAACTGCTGGATTACCTTGATAGATAGCATATTCTTCTAAATTTTTTGTTGCTACAGAGCCGACTGTTAAAACAGCATGGCTTTCACACGTTACATTAGGACATACTGTTGCCTTCGCCCCTATCCACACGCCTTTTTTTAGGTGTATGCTACCAATCATCAAGTCAAAAGTTATTTTTTTATAATTATGATTACCCGTTAATAATAAAGCTCCTTGGGATAAACAGACATTTTCCTCCAGAATCACCTCTGTATAATTATCAATCCAAACGCACTCGCCAATCCAAACATCATCTGCCACGTGTAAAAACCACGGATATTTGATATTCACTTTGGGCTTTATCATTACATTTGAACCAATTTTTGCACCAAATAAACGAAGAACTAACGTTTTGATAGCCACAGGAATAGGCAAATAATTATTCAGGAAAATAGTATTAGCTAGAAACCACGCTAAAATTTTAAATTTGCCTGCTGGTTTATACCACGAATTATTATAGTCTTTCAACCGTGTTTCAGCGTTCATAAGTCTTGATTTCTTTCAAATGGGTTCAATAAAATAACTTACTTTTCTAAATCTTTGCCGTACTCACTCTTAAAAAAAGCAACAATTGCTTGCTTATCCGTACCTACTCTATGATAAACCTCATACATTTTAGCATCTACGAGAAAACGATACCAAAAGCCTTGTAAAATATGCCAAATAAGTCCTTTTTTTCCATCCAAAAACCCGAACTTCAGAAAGTAGCGGTATAAGAAATAGAAAACAGGTCGTGTAAATAAAGGTACAGAAGCATACTTTATTTTCAAATATCGTTTACGTTCTTCTTGAGTTCCCCACAAATTAGGCTCAACAGCTTCTTGATTTTTAAAATTATACTTAATATTCAGTAAATCAATCACTTCTCTGATGGCATATAAATTATGTTTTTGAGTCCACCAAGTCAAGTTATTTAAGGTGTGATCAACCAAATCATTCTCAAATTGAATCGTTGTTCCTTCAGACAATTTGATATGCTCATCCATCCAAGTCTCTTCACAAATACCATGACCATTTCGCCAAATACGCATCAACCAAATCGGATAATATCCGCCTCGTTTGATCCATTTCTCCATAAAAATCACCCTTCTTTTTACATAAATACCACTTATACTAGCGGTTATTCCTTGCAATTTGCTCGTAATTTCGGCTGCTAATTCTGGCAATACGTATTCATCAGCATCCATACGCATCAACCACTGCGTATCGAACGGATTATTTTTTATACCAAAGTTAAATTGTTGAGCATAATTTACCCAAGCATTTTGTACGACTTTAGCCCCTAACGCTTCTGCAATTTCAACTGTTTTATCAGTTGAAAAAGAATCTACAATGAAAATTTTATCTGTAAAAGGTAATAACGATTTCACACAACGTGCAATATGTTTTTCCTCGTTATAGGTCAATATGATAACTGTAATATCTTGCATGATTATCAATTAAAGGTAAGCAAATTTAAGAACGGCGTATTTTTTCAAACTGTGCCAATAATTGCTTCGCCACAATCTTTATATCATAGCGTGAACGCACTAAATTTTTACCATTTTGAGCTAATTCTTCGGCATAAGCTTGGTTATCAAGTAGTTTAACTAAGCCATCTTTTATACTTTCTACATTTAGATCTACTAAATGAGCTGCATTGGTTTCCTTAATTGCTGGGCCAAAACCCACTCTGTCTGAAAGCAAAGAAGGAACTCCAGAGATAAGAGCCTCCAAAGTAGCAATCGAAAAACCTTCTGAATACGATGGTAAAGCGAATATATTGGCATCAGCAAAAGCAGCTAACTTTTCAGTCCCTGTAAGCATCCCAACTAACAGAATCTTACTTTCTAGCTTATGCTGAGTAATAAAATCTTGCGTTTCTTTCAGATAACCATCATCAGGGCCAGCCATCACCATTACACAGTCATTTCGTTCTTTCAAAAGAGCTGAAAAAGCTGGTAAAAGCATATCTAAACCTTTCTTGATATTAATTCGACTTAAAAACAAGACGATTTTTTTATCGGCTGCAATTCCAAATTTCTTTCTAAAAACCCCTTTATCAGGCAAGTTTTCAAACGATGCGATATTCATACCATTTGGAACAATGACAACGTTAGGGTGTTCTTCCCCTAAAAACAAGCGAACATCTTCTTGTTCATCCAAATTATTAATTTGAATCAATTCCGTTTTGCGAAGGATATTTTTTTGGAACAAAAGACCAAAAATATACTTTTTCCAATATCCATGACGAATAGCCCAGCGGTCTAACAAGCCGTGTATCGTAATACATTTAGGCGTTTTGACACCTGCCAAATAAGGAGCGACACCTGCGAAATGCCACACACCATGAATATGAATTACATCAAATTCATTCCCATGTTTTTTTAACCAGTAATATAACTCTGGAGAAAACTCTGCCCAAAACTTAGCCAACCAATGTCTCTTACAAGTGACAATGTTAACTCCTTCAGGTACATCATATACTTTTTGTCCTTCAGAAATGGGCGTTAAAATAGTTACTTCAGCTCCATTTTTAAGTTGTTCGATGGCATGATCGTAGATAATTTTTGGAGGGCCACCGATGTCCCAAGAATAACCACAGATATTTAATATTTTCACGAGAAATCTAGTTGTTTTAAGTGAATAGTGAGAAGGTATCTTTTAGTAAATCTAATTCAACCCTTGCCTCCTGATAAGAGAGATACAATTAACGAATAACGTCTTGTTACTTAATCGTAAGTTTCATTAAATACGTATTCATAGGTACTTCGAGTTTCTTATGGAGTAAAATTCCTACTCCCACCACTGCAAGCCCAATGAAATAGCTGTAATAAACAAGCCCTTGATTTGTAAGATGAATATTCACCAAAAGCAATACCTTATTCATGAAAAAAATCATTGGAAAATGAATCAGATAAATGATATAAGAGGCATCTCCTAAAATAATAAAAAAGGGATGAACACTTAATTGCTGACGTTCTTCTAACTGAAGTAAGCTGTACAAAAGAATGACTGAAGGCAATCCAAAACTTAGAAAACGTTTATAATAATCACCATCAATAACCCCATATCCTGTACGAACCACCACAAATATAGATGCTAAAACACCAATCCAAGCCA
>JARXAV010000215.1 GCA_029865665.1 Flectobacillus sp.
CGCATTAACAGGTTCTTACGCTAAAAAGCTCTCTGAAAGAAGTGCTTTATCCATCGGCATCAAATACATTTATTCGAGTTTACTGGTTAAGCAAAGTCTATACGGAATGAGTCTAGCACCGATTAACACCTTTGCTGCCGACATTTATTACTATCATTCGGGGAAGAAATATGAAGGTCAAAACGCCTGGCTAAACTACGGTGCATCTTTAACAAACATTGGTGGAAAGGTAAGCTATGATGATTACGCACAAAGGAACTTTCAGCCGACTACCTTACGAGTAGGACTAGCACAACACTTGGCTTTAGGCTACAAAAATACCCTTGCATTGAGTTTAGATTCCTATCGTTTACTAATTCCAACACCTCCTGTAAGAAATTCAGACGGAACGGTTGTTAAAGGAAAAGACCCTGAGACCATCTCAGCACTCGGAACAATTGTAGAATCATGGTCAGCGGCTCCCGATGGTTTTTCGGAAACACTCAAAGAGATTAATTACAACCTCGGAGCAGAGTTAACTCTTCAAAACCTCCTAACGCTCAGAGCTGGTTATTTCTACCAAAATAAAGATAAAGGGAACATGCAGTTTGTGACGTTAGGACTGGGATTAAAACTAAGAAAGGTGGGTTTAGATATGTCGTACTTAGTACCAACCAGAGAAAACAATCCATTAGCTCATACGTTGAGATTTGGAATCAACTTGGGCTTTTAATATTACCTAACCACTAAAAAGTAAAAGCCCTATAATCGTGCTGATTGTAGGGCTTTTGTATATCAAGAAAACATGAAAACCATTCAACTTACTTTGTTATTTTTCATAGTGATCACTAGCTTTGTTAGTTGCTCTATCGAAGAACCTTCTCCCGATAACCCACTCAACCAAACAATCCTGACTAAGCTCAAGAATGCAGGATATAGTGATAAGAATGTGCGAACTATCAGTAAAAATACCTTTTTAATCGAAGGAGATATTGAAATGACGAGTAACCAAATAGATAGCCTTCCTACTACTCAAGCGGCTCGAATAAGCCAGTACAGAACACCGTATCTTGTTAGTCCAACTTACCTAAACGGAAAACGTCGCAATCTTACGATTAAAGTCTCTCCAGATTTACCCGCTATCTACACACAGGCGACTGATGAAATGATTAGACGGTTCAATCACGTAGATTTTGCTTTAACTTTTTCCCGTGTCAATATAGGCATGGCTGCAATCACCATTCTGAAAAAAGAATCTTTACCTAGCGACACCTACGCTACGTCGGGTTATCCGTATTCCTATGGAGCAAGCTATCAATACATCAAAGTAAGAACAAAAACCTTTGGCTCTAGCACGGATATAAACGCCATTGCAAGTATTCTAGCCCATGAAGTAGGTCACGCTATTGGACTTAGGCACTCGGATATGTACGAAAGATGTGGCACCAATATCGCAGAAAACATAAATGGTGCATCGCTCATTCGCAATACCCCAACACTAGATGCCTTTTCTTTTATGTACTCATGTAGCTCTCTAATAGATACCCCTTTTTCTTATTTTGATAAAGTGACTTTGAGGAGTATGTATCCGAAATTGGGGGATTGAAAGGGTAAAATCACCAAGAACAATTAATACATTATTTTTTAATTTCAATCATAAATAAACCTTTCTCAAAATATTCAAAAGTTGTTATTGAATACTCCGCATCTTTTGTTTTGAGAAAATCTTTCCAATCTTCTATTACCTGCTTTTCATTTTCTCTGTTAGCATCATCTAACACTACGGTAGACTTTTCCGATAACCTATCAAACAAAATTGGAAGTGCTAAAAACCTTGATTTGTCTTGGAGAAACCTTGGTGGGCCATCCACGACAAGCAAATCAATTTCACCTTCAATTTTATCTATTTGTAGCTTATCATACCAATCCCAGTTTTCTCCATCAAAACTATAAGATACCAACCGACTATGGCTAATATTAACAATATTTTGCAGTCCGTTTACTTCAAGGAATCGACTCGTCTTATTGCAGTAAACTTCTTCATGATCAAAGGAATCGACCTTTCCATTTGAGAACTTTTGCATCGCAGCACCCAGTACAATACTTGATACTCCGCTTCCGAACTCAACAACATATTTTGGAGACTCTGACACGACTAATTCCACTAACTTCAATAAAAAATCAGGAGAACCTGACCATCCCCTTGTAGGTGGGAAAAACGCAAGCTCGGGAAATATTCTCTTTACTTCATTAAGTGCCTCTTGTTGAGAAAAGTAGTTGTTTAACTTGCTCTCTATTATTACGTCAAGTGATTTTAATTCGCCCATCATTTTCTATTTCAACCATGTAATCTGAACAACCAGAACACAATTTATATTTTTCTCTTTTACCCTCTGCTAAGTCATTTAACTGCTTACGCTTTTTATCACCATACCAGATATCTATGATGTTTTCATCTTTAATATTACCTATTGTATGTAATCCATAATAATCTAGGCAACACATTACTACTTCTCCATCATATCTGACATCTACCTTTTTAACAATCTTAGAACAAGCAGCCTTCACAGGCAACTTATACTTTTCTTCCTTATGTTTGACGTAGCCAGCACGATTTGTAAAATTCTCTCCTCCGTTCAAAATGATTAACTCCCAACCATATTGATTAAGTTTATATTTTGCAATATATTCTTTAGACCGTTTTTCAAAATCCTCTCTATCCTTTGAATCATAAAGAGATAAAGTAAACTCTTTAATATTATAATGACTCAATTTTTTAACATTTTCAACGGTTAAAAAATCACCATTTGTTACGATGTAATTTTTCAGACCAAGGTCTTGGCTTTTTTTTAATAATCCGAAAATTCTCTTATCAGTAAAAACTTCATTATAAAAGTGAAAAGAAATGAGTCCTTGAAAATCGGCTTCACTTAACTCATTCAAGATTTTATGTATTGTTTCTGTAGGCATTCTTACTTTCTCCCTATTGTCATAAGTTCTCGTACAAAAAGAGCAAAAACGATTGCAGTAAGAGTTGCACTCTATTGAAATTTTTTCAAATAACGGGTAATCTCTTTTATTCATATCCTAATATTTTTCTAAACGAATCAAGGCCGTCTGAATAAGTTACATATTTTCTAGGCAACTGGTATAAGTCTTCATCTCCATAGATAAATGAAGGTTTGCAAGTAACAGCACAAGCAAACCCTACAGATGAAACTAAGCGAGCTATGGCTTCATTGAAACTTCCATGAGGGTAAGAGAAAGAATAAACTCCCTGATCAATTATACGTTCTAAATCCCACTTACAACGCTTTATTTCGATTTCAGCTTCTTGCATTGATACTTCTCCAAGTTTAACATGATTAACTGTGTGTCCTCCAATATCAACCCCACATTTTGCAATATTTTTTAAGTTTTCCTCAGACAAAAGTCGTAAATCATGGTTAGTAATTTTAGGCCATGATGCAAGACGACCTAAATTTCCACTAACAGGATAAACGATAGAAGGAAACTGATATTTCTGAATAATTGGCAAAGCTATTGTCTGAAAACGTTCGCATCCATCATCGAACGTCAAAACAACATAATTTTCTTCGAACTTTTGGTTATTTTTCAGTATATTGATTAATGAATGTAAAGAAATAACTTCGATTTCAGACTCATGAAGAAAACTCATTTGTTCTTCAAATTGTTCTATAGTACAAAAGCAATCTAAGTTTGTTTGCTCGATTGGATGGTCACCAATTTGGTGATAAAGTAAAATAGTTGCCTTTCCCTTAGCCATAAAAATTTATTAAGTCCTTAATTTCTTGAACGGAAGTATTTACGCCATTAAAATCAATATTGATTTCAAGAGGTGTTACTTTGGAGTTAACGGTATCTAATAGTATATCTGCTAACTTGTCAACCTCTAATTCACTCTTATCTAACCTAGTTATGAGCCCCAACTTTGCCAAAGACGAAATCCTAATTTCTTGTTCAAAATTATCACCTAAAAACTCCCTACTGTAGATTAATACCTTGTTAGCTGCATATAATGATTCAACAGTAGTATTATATCCTCCCAAAGAGATTGAAATATCTGATTGTGACAATTCTTGTAAAAAGGTAGCTCGATCAAATTTAAAATACGATATTTCCTTATCAGAACTCAACTGATTATCTCCTGAATTAAATGCTCCATCAAAAACTAAAAGTTCGTGATTAATCTTATTTTTAACTCTATTATAAGCTTTCACAACAGCATCTTTCAACTCCCTCCCTACACGTCCTCCTGCCACTGATACGATTATTGTTTGCTTTTTCTTCTGTTGCTTCTTTAAATCACTATCTATGACGTAACCTGTTCTTACTTGCCGAATCGTTACTTGATTAGAAAGCGAAAAGCTTGTTTCAAAAGGAATTACTTTTACATCGCCATGAACCAACAGTAAATCATAATATTGATTTAAAATCTTAACTGTTCTAGTGTCCGATTTACTTCCTTTTTCTGTTTCAATTATATCCCTTACACTACTAACTATTTTTACCGAAGGATTGACAGACTTGGCCTTTGAAATTAAACTCAATACTTCTTGTTCAAACAGAAATCCAAATGGAAAATGCTCAGTTAATACTACTGTGGGGCGAATATTTTGAATCAACTCATGAATTACTTTCTCTCGATTTGACAAACACTCATCAGTAGTTAAATTTTTATCAACACTTACCAACTCGTTACAATCCTCTCGTTTATAGAGAGCATCTAACTGAACAAATTTAATCTTAGGATCAACTGATAACCCATTAACCGCTTCTCCTCCACTTAAAAAATAGACTTCACAATCATTCACCAAGCCCTTTGCTAATTGCAACGCTCTTATTAAATGACCTAAGCCATAAACGTATTGACAATGGATTAATACTTTGGGTAAATTCATCTTAGTAACTCAATTATACATTTGCTAACCCTTCTTCCTTACGACTAGAAATAACCACTAAAGAATAACTTGCTTGCTCTTTATCCCTCCGACGTCCTTGGAGTCAACTTAATCGCACTAGGGTTTCTCAAAACACTGTCTTTTGATGATGGCTCTATTTAAAAATTTCTAAACAAACTTCTTATAATTTACCTTTGACAATTTTCGTGTTTGCCAAACAGCTCTTAATATATCGAAGAAAAAGCCAAATACCAGAGATTTTGAGAATATCCACTTAAATATTATTGAGCGTTGAAAAAGCGTTAAAATCAACATTCTCTTTAGTCAAAATTTCTTCGAAGACGTAAACACTCTTCAAGTTAAAATCAACCCGATTTGTCTATTGAGTAATTAACAATAGGTTTTTCACCTTCTTTAGCTAGAATATGCGAACAATAAACACCACTCATAATTTGCACAGACATTCTATGGTCTTCAATTTTTGAGGTTACGTCCTTTTTTTTGATTCTACCTTCAATAAAATCTACAAATTCTTCAACCACCTTAAACTTTACCTGCTCCATCATGATATTTGATTCTGAATCCTTATCAGGTCTATCAAACAAGTCTATCAACTTGTAAACTGAAGGTTGTGGTTTACCATCAGATATTAACGGATTTCTAAATAGGTGGACATCAAAATGATTCTTACCTCCCAGATAATCCTCCAATCCACTATCTATATCGTGTTTGTCACAGCCTTGATAAGCGTGAATTTGAATGGATTGAAATGGGCCTTGTTGGATATGATAGCTTTCGTGTTTTATTCTACCGTTTCCTTTGTACAAATCATCACCAGGCTTAATCCAAGTACGACCTGCAAATCCATTATGTACTAGATTGATATTGATATTGGCAATAGACACCCCTTTTTTCTTCAGTGTAATTATCGAAGATAAATCAAGTTCTCCGAACTCTTTACATTGATCATAGATTTTATCAGTGTTCCAGCATTCTTTATGATCGATATGTGCTTTAAAAAGTTCATCATAATCATCTTTATCAAACTGTTCAAAAAAACCATTAGGTTGTAAAAATGAGCTATACACATCGAAATCAGTTGCCTGTTTTTTAGGGCATGTAGAAGCTTTATAAAACTCTAAAGCTATATCAAAAATATGATACCCACTATGTGACGCCTTTCCATACCCATAGCAATATGGATGATAAGTTTGGCTCATAATCTCAGATGGAAACCTCCACTGCCCATCCGAATGATATGCCTGAATGAAATTTATAGGACAGTTGGTAATTGCAGCTACTTCTTTGATTTTATCTATTACAAACTGAAAACCTTTATGAAACCTCCTTTGAGAGCTGATCATAAAAACAGTATTCTTAGTATTTTGAAGACTCTGATATTTAGTTAGCAATTCTTCATAATCTTGTAAAACTCCTTTTGCTTGATTGATATCAGAAACGACATTTTCACGAGTTGTAATTGGTTTATCCAATAAAATATTCAGACCTTGGCTTATCGCCCACTTTGCATAGGCTTTATGAACCAATGGCTCTGTTGCTATAATCACGCCATCTACTCTATTCTTACATACGTGTTCTTCCATTGCGTTAGCTAAAAGGGTTGGCACGTCATTTTGAAAGCTTTCCGTATATAAGATTTCACATCCAGTAAAATTTTTAAGTGTATTTTCAGTAATTGATTTTTGACTTTCTAACTCAACAACCAGCGAAACTTTAACTCCTGATATTTTTTGAATAGCAGGTAGATAAACGCGCTTAGCGTGTGGACCACAACCTATGAGTATTAAATTAATCATTTCTAAAATGGTTTTCAACAAACAGATTCTAAATATTTTTTCACCAATTCTATATTAACAGGTAGCTGTTGAATGGCAGCTTTTAATTTGGGGTTTAAATTACGTTTTGCGATAATTAGATCAATTTCTGTAGATTTTTGCTCTATTTCTTCATCGGTTTTTACTTCTATTCTTACATCAGTTTTTGCTAAACTATCATATAGAAAAAGAAGTCCTATTTCAATTTTAAAAAGTGGATGTTCGGTAGCTATTTCCTTAAAAACCTTTTCGCATTCTCGACTATTTGCAAAAGCAATTGTAAAGCCAAGGCTACTTTCCTTAATTGCATTTCTAGTTTTTCCTAGCTCAAAATGTAGCCCAGCACAACGAGCAATAAAATCAATATGGTTTTCAGTTAGTTTATGTGTTCCCTTTAATAAACTATAAATCATTCTACTTTCTTTAATAAGAATCTCAGATTTTGCTTCATGTTGAAAATATGTCGGTTCTAATTTAGAATCATACATTTTAAATGTACGTGCAAATTTCCCTATATCATGGAGAACTCCACTAATACCCAAAAGTTCTCTTTTAGTTATACCATCAACTTTTTCGTATAGTTTCGCATTAATCTTTAATTCTAAATTCCATTTCTTAAAATAATGGTGTGCTTCATCCTTATAAGCTCGAATGAAAGCTTGTGTATGTGATATAATTCCGAATTGATGCCAATGTTCAGCATGTTCTTTTGGATCATCTGGATTTTTTGAAAAATTACTATTCTCGGGAATTTTTTCCATCACATCTCTTGCTATTGTTGGGAGCAATCGAAGTAATTCATTGATTATGTAAAAAGTATTATCATACTTTTCTATGTTGTTTTTTAATCTATATTTCATTTCTAAAATGGTTTTTCTCCTGCAATAGAAACTCTTTTCAAAACTCTTCTGATGCTTTGTTCAAAGGCAGGTCGATAATGCAATGTTGCACGATTGTCCCAAATCACTAAATCACCTTTTTCCCAATGATGCTCATAAACAGCTTTAGCATTGTCTATGTATTCATTCAATTGTTGCCATAATTGTACGCCCTCCTGATATGGAGTGTCTTTAAACTCCATTTCATAAGCACGATGCATATAAAGTATTTTCTCACCTGTCTCGGGGTGAGTACGCACTAAAGGGTGACTAATTTGCTCTCCTGGTGGTACATCTTCATCTCTATTGACATACTTGGCAAAGACCTCACCAAATGGTCTATAAAACGGGTTGAATGTTGTTATTTCTTTTGAGGCAATTTGATTTTTCAAGTTTTCTGAAAGTTCCTTATACACAACTGTTGTGTCTGTCCAAATGGTAGGTGCACTCTTTAGATCTACGTCTATTGCATATAACATCGACAAACTAGATGGCTCTGCTACCCATTGGTGGTCTGAATGCGGTAATACTTCTTGATGTCCTAAAAAAACTTTTTCAAATTCTGGTGCATTGTTTCCAACCACAACTACTTCAGATGTTTTGCCATTTTCAGTACCTAATACTTGTGCTTTATTCGCATCAAACACAGGCCCAAACATTTTGGCAAAAGTTAACAATTGCTCATCAGTAAGACTTTGTTTTTTTATGACAACAACTTTGTA
>JARXAV010000242.1 GCA_029865665.1 Flectobacillus sp.
TGGATATTTGGCACTGAACGCTCGGTAGCGTTGCCATAAATTTAATTCTTGAGTGATTTCAGGCACAGAATTCTCTTCGGTGTTGTTATTTTTCAATGTATTCTTTCCCATATTAGCAAGTGACAAATTAGGTCTGAGTTGCTCATTAATATTAATATGACAACGTAAGTTTAAGCTAGGACTAAAAATGTTTGATTATTGCAAAAATACAAATTTAGTGCTTTTAAAAAGCGTATTTATTGAAATTCTTCCTGACTGTTTTAAGCTAAAAACAAATCGGATACAATTTTATCGGCAAATAATTTCCCTTTATTGGTTAATCGCATGGTTGTTCCGTCCAGCAAAATTAATCCTTCATGAAGTTGTTCGTCCAAAATTGTTTTTGAAAACTGCCTAAAATCAGTACCGATAAGCCCATCTAAACGAGTTAAATCACAGCCCCATTTAGTACGTAAGCCCGTCAATAAATATTCATTAAAACGGTCTTCTTTAGTCAGCACCTCCACTTCGGCAGGAATTTGATTTTGACTCATTGCCTTCAAATACTGAGCATTATTGGCGACATTGTATTGACGACTAATATGATTGAAGCTATGAGCAGATGGCCCAACGCCTAAATATTCTTCTTGTTTCCAGTAGGAAGTATTGTGTCGAGAATACGCCTCATTTTTTGCAAAATTAGAAATCTCGTATTGTTCAAAGCCCTGTTCATTCAAATGACTCAGTAGGATTTCAAATTGTTGGGAAGCAAATTCATCGTCGATGGCAGCTATTTTGCGTTGTTTGAGCCATTTTCCAAAAACCGTTTGAGGTTCTATCGTGAGGCAATAAGCTGAAATATGCGTAACACCTAAGGACGTAGCTTTGGCTAAATCTTCGTGCAAAATAGCATGACTATCGGATGGAATCGCATAAATCAAGTCGATTGACAAATTGGTGATTCCCACATCCTGAGCCATTGAAACGCAACGATGAGCCTCACCACCCGAATGAATTCGATGTAATTTCTTGAGATGCTCATCATTAAACGACTGAATACCAATACTCAAGCGATTAATGCCTACTTTATTAAACAGTTGTAATTTTTCTAAGGTCAAATCATCAGGGTTAGCTTCTAAGGTAATTTCTGCATCTGTTGTTACGCTAAAAGTCGAGTAGATTTGTGTAAAAATGTATTCAAAGTCCTTTTCCTCCAACAATGAAGGCGTTCCTCCTCCAAAATAAATCGTCTCTAGGGTTTTATTCGCTAAATAATTAGCTTGCAATTTTATCTCTTGGGCAATTGCCAGTACCACCTCTTCTTTTCGTTGCAAAGAAGTACTAAAATGGAAGTCGCAATAATGACAAGCTTGCCTACAAAAAGGAATATGAATATACAGGTGCATTTATATTAAGCGATAAAAGGGTTATTTTCAGTTTTTCTATTCAAGGTAAAATAATACCTTTGCATAGGTAATTTCAACAATGAATCCCTCAGCCAGTAATTTTCTAATCAAAAATGCAATTTAAATCCACATCCATGGAAGGACTCACCGAGTGTTTTCCTGCCATTTACGAAGACGACAGAGGTTTTTTCTTTGAGTCATACAACCAGCGATTATTTGCCCAACATGGCATCCCCTATAATTTCACACAGGACAATCATTCTTGGTCAAAAAAGGGAGTAATCAGGGGCTTACATTTTCAATACGAACCTTATGCACAAGGCAAATTGGTTCGTTGTGTTACAGGAAAAGTGATTGACATTGTAGTTGATATACGTAAAGGTTCTCCTACTTACGGACAACACGAAAAATTTGTCCTAGATTCAAAAATTGGCAATATGCTTTACGTTCCTACAGGCTTTGCTCATGGTTTCGTAACCCTTGAAGATTCTATTTTTGCTTACAAATGTACGGATTATTGGCACAAAGCTTCAGAATCTGGTATTCTTTATAACGATCCTGCACTAAATATTGACTGGGGTATCGAAAACCCCATCGTTTCAGGAAAAGATTTAGCACTCCCTCTCTTCAAAGATTTGAAATAATTCCAATGCCTCCAACTTCGCTTTCGTTCGAATTTGGAGGCATTTTCTATTAAGCACAACTACTCAATTTCTCGCCTCCAAAGTGCAAAGCCCAATACACAATAATAATGCCAACATGCAAAATTAGTTAACATAAACGCTGATTAGTACCATAAATGGTAGATTTATTCACTTTTGTCAATCGATAAAAAAGGCACGTTTTTTGTGGTAAATAAACCAAGCAATTTTCGTCACTAAGAAACGTTATATAAACACACACACCGTTAAAATTTAACAACATTATGAGGCTTACCTTTCGTAGCAGAGAAAGAAAACCTGACAAAGTAGTTACCCCTCCCCTGAAAGTTGATGTACACTCGCATGTACTACCTGGCATTGACAAGGGAGCTAAAACCATTCGTCAAAGTATTGATTTGATTGCACAACTATCGCAATTAGGTTTTCAAAAACTCATCGTTACTCCACACGTGATGTGGGGCTATTATCCCAATTCACCACAACAAATAAGAGAAAGAGCTGCATTGCTTCGGTCTTATTTGGAAGATGAAAAAATTACTATTGAAATTGAAGTGGCAGCCGAATATTATTTGGATGAACATTTCATGAAAGAGTTGTTATCACCCAACTCAATGCTCACTTTTAAAAACGAGGCTGGTCAAGAATTTCTACTTTTTGAAACAGAGCGTATTAGGGAGTCAAAACACCTGTTGGAGGCAATCAAACGAATAAAACGAAAAGGTTATATTCCCGTATTGGCCCATCCAGAACGATACATCTACCTACAGAGTAATCGCATTCTTGTGCATCAATTGATTTCTTTAGGTGTATTATTTCAAGTAAATACCATTTCGTTTGCTGGTTACTATGGCAAAGAGGCAAAAGACCTAGCGGATTATCTTTCGGTAGCTCAAATGATTAGTTTTCTAGGTTCTGATTGCCATAAAGAAGAGCAGTTAGAAATCATGGAAAATGTAATGCAAACAACACACTATCAGCAAATTATCAGAAGCAAAAGCATTTTAAATAATCAATTGGCAAACAGCCAAGAGCATTCGATTTAGATGAAAAGGTTGTTATGACTTATCGACATAACAACCTTTTCATATCACTTTTCTACCTGAAAGTCATAGATTTTCTCGGTTAAGAGCCATTTTTCGCCTTCGTTAGCCATCGGCAATGCCTGCTGATATTTCCACATAAGTTCCTCCCACTCCTGTACCTTCGTATTTACCTTATCCATTTCAGCTTTCTTTTCAAATGAAAAATCCTCCACAGTTTCCATTATCATCACCAGACGATTGCCTAAACGGTAGATTTCTAATGAGGTAATTCCAGAATTTACCAACGAAGCTACAATCTCTTCCCACACGTTTTGATGATAGGCTTCGTATTCAGCAATCAACGCAGCATCGTCTTTCAAATCTAACAATAAGCAATATTTCTTCATTTCTATTTATATTATTAAATTATTTTGTAAAAGTAATTCCGTATTTATAAAACTTAGTCAGTCCCTATATGGCTTAACACGTTAAAATAGGTGACTTATTCATAAAGTCCTTGATGAACCCATAACATTACGTCAATGCAAATGTTTGCACAACCTAAAAATCCCCTTTCGAAACAAGAAAATAGCTAAAACGATACTTTCTTAGCAAATTATACCCACAGTACTAGGATGCCATAGGATGGTTTAAGCCTATCCTTATCGTAATTATGCAAATAAATATCACAAAAATTCAAAATTAAACATTACACTCTTCCATTCATGAATTATATAAATAAACAATTTTTCATTGGTCTTCTTGCTGTTATACTCGTGATTGTCAAAAGCATAACCTCTTTTGCACAAGAACATCGTTCAATTGCAGGAACCTGGCAATTCAAAATAGACTCGAATGATGTTGGAGTACAGCAAAGATGGTATGCAAGTAAATTGGCAGAGACCATTAAGTTGCCTGGCTCTATGCTCGAAAATGATAAAGGCTACCCAGTAACGCTCAAAACAAAATGGACAGGAAGTATTTATGATAGTTCATGGTATTTTAATCCAAGACTAGCCAAATACCGTCAGCCGAATAATTTAAAGTTCCCTTTCTGGCTTACTCCTGCCAAAACGTATGTAGGGGCGGCTTGGTATC
This sequence comes from Flectobacillus sp., assembly GCA_029865665.1. The sequence continues at coordinate 4,168 of JARXAV010000242.1, forward strand.
AAAAAGAAGTAACGATTAGTCCAACTTGGAAAAACAAACACATTGAACTTTTCTTAGAACGCCCCCATACAGAAACTCGTGTTTGGGTTGATAATCAAGAAATTGGAATGCAAAATAGTATGGTGATTGCTCACCAATTTGACCTTTCAAAGTATTTGACTGTCGGAAAACATACGATTACCATTCGTATTGATAACCGTATGAAGGATATTATTGTAGGCCAAGACTCACATAGTTTGACCGACCATACCCAAGGTAACTGGAATGGTATTGTAGGCAAAATGGAGTTAATAGCTACCAATAATATGTGGTATGACGATATTCAAATATATCCCAATCTTAAAGCCAAATCCGCCAAAGTAGTTATTATTCTTAAAAATGATTTCAAGAAAGTAAGCAAAGCCAGCATTAGTCTTGGTGCAAAAAGCTTTAATAGTCCAATTAAACAAGACATCAAACCACTTGTACAAAGCATCACGCTTGATTCTGCTCAGAAAACCATCGTCATTGATTATCCGATGGGAGATAATTTTCAGACATGGGACGAGTTTAATCCTGCCCTGTATAACTTAACCGTCAGTTCATCAAGCCCACAAGGCAACGTGAGCCAGACGGTTTCTTTTGGGATGCGTGATTTTAAAATTAAAGGAACACTATTTGAAGTAAATGGTCGCCCAACAATGCTGAGAGGAAATGTAGAAAACTGTCAATTCCCAATCACAGGATATGCTCCAATGGATACAGAAGCATGGGTACGTGTATTCAAAAAAGCAAAAGATTATGGTTTAAACCATTTCCGTTTTCACTCGTATTGCCCTCCAGAAGCGGCGTTTGAAGCGGCAGACTTAGTTGGGTTTTACTTACAACCAGAAGGGCCAAGCTGGGCAAATCATGGATCTTCGTTAGGAGATGGCAAGCCTATTGACCAATACATTTATGACGAAACCAACCGCATGGCAAAAATCTATGGCAATTACGCATCGTTTTGTATGTTGGCCTATGGAAACGAACCTAAAGGAGGTCGTCAAGCAGAATGGTTAGGGAAATTCTGTCGCTATTGGCAAGCAAAAGATCATCGTAGAGTTTACACCGGGGCATCGGTAGCAATGAGTTGGCCTCTCGTTCCTGAAAATGATTATATGATTAAATCGGGTGCTAGAGGATTACCTTGGGGTAAGTTGCCTGCCACAAACGGAGATTACCATGCGGCCATCGAAAAATATACGATGCCTTATGTTACCCACGAAATGGGACAATGGTGTGTGTATCCAAACTTTGAGGAAATACCCAAATACAAAGGCGTTTATAAGGCAAAAAACTTTGAACTTTTCCAAGAAGATTTACAAGACAGAGGCATGGGCGAACAAGGACATGACTTTAAAATGGCATCTGGAAAATTACAAATTTTAGGTTACAAAACAGAATTAGAAGCCTCTTTCCGCACCGTAGGTTTAGGAGGGTTTCAACTGCTGAGTGCCAACGATTACTCGGGACAAGGTACTGCGTTGGTAGGTTTCTTAGATCCTTTTTGGGATGAAAAAGGCTATATTGATGCCAAAAGTTTCCGTCGTTATTGCAATAGTACTGTGACCTTGATTCGTACAGAAAAATTCGTTTATACCAATAACGAAACACTTAAAGCTAATATAGAGGTTTCTCATTTTGGAAAAAAAGACTTAAAAAATGCGACGGTATTATGGACGCTGAAAAATATCAAAGGAGAAATTGTTGCCAAAGGACAGTTTGGTAAGCAAAACTTTGTTGTTGGAACACTCACCAAAGTAGGTGAAATTTCGGCGAATGTAAATGCTATTCAAACAGCGAGCAAATTGTCGTTGGAAGTAAGCATTGCTAATACAGAATATGCGAATGATTGGGATTTTTGGGTATATCCGCAAAGTCTGCCAACCGTTAGTACAGAAGGGATTTATGTTACCGATAGTTTGAATGCCAAGGCTCAAGAAATTTTGGCAAATGGCGGAAAAGTATTGATTTCGGCAGCAGGAAAAATTGAGAAGGGAAAAGAAATTATCAATTACTTACAGCCTGCTTTCTGGAATACTTCATGGTTCAAGATGCGACCTCCGCATACCACAGGATTTTTGACGAACCCTTCGCACCCTGCCTTGGCAAACTTCCCAACTGACTACCATAGTAATTTACAATGGTGGGAACTGGTTCACAAAGCACAGGTGATGCACTTAGAGGATTTCCCGTCGAATATTCGTCCAATTGTTCAACCAATTGATACGTGGTTTATGAACCGTCGTTTGGCGATGCTCATGGAAGTAAAAGTAGGGAAAGGAAAATTATTAATCAGTAGTCTTGATTTACTATCTGACCCATCCAAACGTTTTGTGGCTCGTCAATTATTGTATAGTCTTGAACAGTATATGAACTCTGAGAAGTTTAATCCAAGTATTGAAGTGGACGCAAATACGGTGCAAAAATTATTCACCGAAAAATCAAAAGAAGTCTGGAAATCATATTCAAAAGACAGTCCAGACGAGTTGAAACCAACGAATTTACACAAACCAACGAAGTAAT
>JARXAV010000293.1 GCA_029865665.1 Flectobacillus sp.
TGCCATTAAAAGAAAAATTAAATTCAGTAGATTTTCTGCCTAAATCCGAATGAATAATTTTTTTTATCTTAGGGAAGCCAGATCCTTCTTCTTGACTTACGTTGCTATCTGGAAATCTCCAATTATTTTTAATATTGATTAGCTTTAAGTTATGCTTTGATACGTCAGCGACGCAGTTTTGGAACGTCAAATATAGTGTATCTTCAACTTCAGAAATGATTAATTTAGCATTAACTTCTTCACACGTTAACTCAGAATGTTTTATAATATTAAAAAGAAAGTTATTCATCAAATCTATAAAATGTTGATGAAACTCTCCCTTAATATTTAAGCTTTCACGTAAAGAAATTTCTAAATTAAAATTATAATTTGGGTGAATATGCTTTGTAATCTGTACACTCGTCTCTGCCAATATTCGCAGCTCATATTTACCATCAAAACTACTTTCCGATAAACTAAACCACTTTGAAATATAATTTAACTTATTCTGGATGTCTGTTCTACAGAGATTTATATTATTCAGCAACTCCGTAAACAACTGTTTGTTACCAAGATTTAGTAAATCATGTTCTGTATCTGTAAGAAGTTTGACAAACTGCTCCTTTACGTCTGTGTTTAATTGCCTTTGAATACTCTCTAGAATTCTATCTGTTTTCTTTCTTAACTCAAGGAAAGCCAATTCAACAAATTCTTCGAATGATTCAATTTTGCTTAAATATAGCATCAGTATCTCTGTATCATTCTCGTAAGCGTAATTGAATAGAGCTTTACTTTTATCTGTTTTTTGTTCAGTTTTATACTGAATTAATTCTTCTTTTAACTCGCTTAATAAACTATCTATTTTTTTTGAAAAATCAGATAAAATACGGTTTAAATCGGATTGTCTAAACCCTATTCTTTCCCAATATTCGTTTGATGTATATTCCCCATCTACTTGACTTGTTATAAGATTGTACTGTTCAAATACACTCCTGATATGATTAATAAGTGTCCCATGCCTAATTCGGGTACTTAAGTATGAATCAAGACCATACTCTCTATTAGCAAGAAAGTGATTTCTTATTTCTAAAAACATCTTTTTGAAATCATCAAAAGCTGGATTGTTTTTAGATTTCAATTCTCCTTTCTCATCAACATTAATATATACTATAGTATCCACTTTTTTAAATTTATTATTCTCTGTGAATGATTTTAAGTCTAGCGTTCGATCAAAGAAATCCTTGGTTAGATAGTTATTCTCACTATCTGAAATTTTTTGTAAATTTAGGACATCTCTTTTTGTCGAGTTTAGTAAAAATAATTGTTTTATTTTATCCTCATTTACGTAAATTTTTCCTTCATCTATTTTTGCAATAACTTTACTAACCATGTTCCTTTGTGTTAGATTAACTATCTCAGATCTATAAATAGAAGAGTTAGCTTCATCATACTGTGTCAAAAACTGGCAAATAGTAATTCGTTCGACATTTACTTTTTCTGTACTTTCAAACTCGGTAGATAATTGCATTATTTCAGGAATACATACATACCTGAGAAAATAGATAAGTTTACAATCCTCAAATTTATCTTTAATAGAAATTATTTCATTTGGTTTAGTACAACTATTAGATTTTAGAAATAACTCGTATGATTGCTTAACTTTAATTTTGTCACTACATAAAATTTTGAAACAAATAGGTAATTCAATTAAAGTATTTATTTCCCCTATATTCTTGAATTTCCCTTTTATTACATTATCTATCACCGAATTCATATTCATTCTTCTAATAAGGTGAACGTTTTTTAGATAGTTGGTAGTAAATAAACGAACACAATTTCTAAAATCTTGACATTGTAAATAACAAAAAAATAAGTTAGTTACTACCTCATATTGTGTAATTATTGATAAAGAATCATACTGCAATAAAGCAGAGTATTTAGTAATACTCTCTGAGTATTTAGAATTTAATAGTGCACTTCGTAACTGATATATTATATTTTTCACATAGGGTATCTTCGAAAAATCACGAGTTTGATTTATTAAATAACTTTGGTAAAAATCACGAAATAAGTTCGCTGTTACGCTTTCAGGATATACCTTGACAAGGTTATTAATTAAACTCTGAGCAATTTCTCTATTTTTATAAAAACTACTTATTAGATTAGGATTGATAAATTTAGAATTCAGGCGTGATAGAAAAGAATAATCTATTTCTGTTTTCCATCCTAATTCTATTTTTAAAAACGCATATAGCTGTAATCCAATATGAGAGCTGTTAAAAGTATAAGCCAGTTTGACTAAATCAACGAGAGCATTGTCTGTAAGTACAACTTTGGATAAAATATCATAATAAATTTTACTTATTTTATCAATGATACCAAAAGTCTCTGTAATATTTTCGTAATCACATTTTAGTTCGACAAGACATTTGGCATAAAGTTCACATAGTTCAGCATAGTTCCCGTTATTTTCTTTCAGGTAGAACTTTAACAAACTTTTACATTTCTGATAATCTCCTTTCGTATATTCATCAATAATATTCATAACTTCTATGCTGGAAGTATAATGTATATTCTTATATGTATAAGACGTATCCAATGATATCAACATCTGTTCAATACATATATCATCGATTGAATCATTTAACTTTTTTAATAAAAATTTCAAATTATTGTCTGTTGGTGAAGGCTCTATAATGACATGCTGTGATATCCGGATGAATAATAAATATCTATCGATAATTGACGCTTGTGACTCGTAGAAAAGAATGCCAGCTAAATGATTGTATTTTGAAATTGAGAAATAATTTCCTTTAAATCTAAAATACTCACTTAATTTGACATGTTTATTTCCAATTTCTGCCTCCCAACTACTAAACTCTTCATTGTATTGAAAAAAAGAAACCCTGTGTTCTGCTTTCACACTATACATACTGCTGAATACTTTAACAAATTGAGCATTCGTTTTATCAGAGTTGATATTTCTGTTTGTTTCCCAATTTTTTTCATGACCAAATTGGTACTCATCAAGAATGAATCTATGTTCAAGACTCCAAAAAGAAATACAAATATCTTTTTCAATTGTATCTAATATCAACCTTGCTTGTTCATAGTTACCAATAAGTAGATTATGTTCAAATACGTTTCGTAGTTTAATAAATTTACAGATTGGTTCAGAACATTTCAAAAAAGCCAACACTTGCCAATTCATTTCCTGTGCTAAGGATTCAGTATAGTATTGTTTGTTATCGTTATACAGTTCTGAATAGTATTTTGGGAACGGGTTTTTGCCCAACAATACTTGAGTATATAGTGTTTTAAACGCTCGAAGCTCGATTTCAACATTATTTGAGAAGTTAAGAATAGACTCGAAGTCTAGGAAAAAAGCTTTTGAGCGCTTGAAAAAATCTTTTTTATCAGTATTTCCATTAAAAAACTGATTTTTAAAACTTTGAAAGTTCATTTTTTGAAAGTTTCGTTAAATAGGATAAAATACTAATAGTTTGGATATGAGAGCCGTTAAACCCTATTACTATATGAGATTTCAAAGTACTTTACATGAATACTTATGTCTATAAATCTACCGATCGTTAATTTGTTTTCCAAATTAGTTAGCTAAACTGAATCTAGCCCACTAAAAAGTTGGACACAAATTACGTCATAGTTTTTAAATTTGTGTTATTATGGAAAAACATCAAAAGTCATGGCGTCAGCAGGAAAAGCTGAATAGCGATATATCACTGATTGTTCTTAAGTCGCCCCGCTATATTACCAATGCAATGTTATCTGCACGTACCTATTTTAAAATACTGCTTCTTCCAATCTTGCAACAAAGAAATCTGGGATTTTAATAAAAACTCCTGCAAGATCGCCATATATCCCGCAAGAAGGACAGCTAGGGTAAAGTGCGGATTCCAGCGGAAAAGAAATATTACAGCACTGACAAATAATGAAATCTTTTGTGGATTTGCCAACAGCAAACTCTCTTTCAAACCAACAATAGCCTGCTGCATATAAACTCTTACCAAAATTTTTCAGACGCCATTCAGGCCCGTTTAAGAGAGCGTATAGGTCGTATAGCGTTTGATTGGCAAACCTTGTATAGAATGATCCGCCAAGATGCAATAATGAACCTGAATATTTACCATCGGTAATATCAGCAACGTGGTTTATGCCTTCCAATTTTTCAAGAGGGCTGGGAAGTTCAAGTGCAATGCGCATAGATGTTGGAGTATGCCTGTAATCGACTAAATTCCATCCCCAGAAATCATCGATATTACCATCAATACACACCACGCCGTAATCGCACCTTGCAGAGGGAAATATGAGTCCATCGCAGCCTAGGCACCGCACAAACCAAGCAAACATATCTATCATGGCATTCCCGCCCACTGATTTGGTTGCTGTAATATGAATAGCAGACTTCCAATCAGTGATCGCTTTTAGGTCAACCTCATACTGTTTGGCAAGACGTTCCAAACTTGCGCCATGGGTAAGGTCTTCATCCGTTTCGCAGGTTGGCGGGTTTCTGAAGAAGTCCAACATCCATTCACGTGCTGCGGTGGTTCTCAGGTCAAATGCATTTTCAAGTTCAATATCAACGGTACTACAAGGTATTGAAATGTGATATTCTGTATCGATAGGAACAAGCGATGCAATAATGCCTGTTACGAATAGGGCAGGGTTGCCCGTTACCCCTTTAAAGGCAGCAAATTTCTCAGGCTCATTTACAAATTGGTATAGCGGATTAGGCTCTCCTGGCAATCCACGGAATTTTAAAATAATTGAATCCGTATCTTCTCCTGGCACGGCCACGCAATATCCCGTTAATGCAGGTATAGCGTACGCATTCATTTCAAACAACAATGTGTAGATTGATATATCATTTTCGTTGTTGCATAAACCAAAGTACCGTTCCCGTGATAAAGGAGCATGTGTATCCCCCGAATAACGCCTACGGAAAAACTTTCGTTTGGATAGCTGGTATTCGAGTGTTTTGTCATAGGTGGATTGTTGTCTTACTACGTCGTCAAATGCTGAAGTATCAGCAAACTCTTTATCCAAAATAGCTTTACCCATAAAACCGGGAAACGCAAATAGTAAAGCTATTAACTGTAGATCTGATAAATCTGAAGAAACCCTTTTGCCTTTTCCTTCAAATTTTGTAAATGGTGGTTTGTATTTTTTTTGAAAAAATACAATTTCATTTTCTATTGGTTCCAACTGATGGTATTCGAGGTCTCTTATGTCAACAAAACTTGTTTCATCATCTCCGTTTTTTTCACCAATTATATGACATATTCTTTCAAAAAAAACTGGAATGAACTCTTCATTTTGAAAACTCTTAGACAAAAACTTATATGCTTCTTTTGCTACCAGCTTACTTTCCTGCAACTTGTTTTCATGCTTTAACCAAGCAGCTTTCATTATAATTCCATCGAGTATTGTAAAT
>JARXAV010000145.1 GCA_029865665.1 Flectobacillus sp.
TAATGTTCCATCAAACGAGCTTTGATATAGTTAGCATTCAAAATAGCCGTCTCCGTTGCATGACGTAAGCCTTCGCCACCCATCATCGCAATGTAAGCATACGAAATAACTAAGATACTTGCCGAACCATAAGGTGCTGCCGATACCGCTGTAATTCCTTGAGAGCCACCCGCATTCGCCACTACAGCGTGTGCAGGTAAGAATGGTGCTAAGTGAGCAACCACCCCAATTGGTCCCATGCCTGGACCTCCGCCACCGTGAGGGATACAGAAAGTTTTATGTAAGTTCAAGTGACAAACGTCTGCTCCAATCGTGGCAGGAGATGTTAAACCTACTTGAGCATTCATGTTAGCACCATCCATATAAACTTGTCCACCAAATTCGTGAATCATCGCACAAATTTCTTTGATTGACTCTTCAAAAACACCGTGTGTGGATGGATAGGTTACCATTAAACACGACAAATTCGCTGCATGTAATTCCGCTTTTTCACGTAAATCTGCTAAGTCAATGTTTCCTTGCTCATCACATTTCGTTACTACTACTTTCATCCCTGCCATTACTGCCGACGCTGGGTTTGTACCATGAGCAGAAGAAGGAATTAACGCAATATTTCTGTGAGAATCGCCTCTTGACTCGTGGTAAGCACGAATTACCATCAAACCAGCATACTCTCCTTGAGCCCCTGAATTTGGTTGGAATGACATTTGAGCAAAGCCTGTAATTTCGCATAACCAGTTATTCAAATCCGAAATCATTTCTAAATAACCGCCTACTTGATTACTTGGAGCAAATGGGTGAATTGCCCCAAATTCTGGCCAAGTTACAGGAATCATTTCGGTAGTAGCATTCAATTTCATGGTACAAGAACCCAATGAAATCATCGAATGCACCATTGATAAATCTTTATTTTCCAATTGTTTCAAATAGCGAAGCATCTCATGTTCTGAGTGATAGCTATTAAAAACAGGATGCGTCAAATAATCAGAAGTACGCTTCAAGTCTGCTGTAAAACCAAAATCAACTTGGTCGAACAAGCTTGTTAAATCAACACTTTTCTGAGCCAATTCTCCAAAAGCCGAAACAATTGTTTGTACATCTTCTACTAACGTCGTTTCGTCTAACGAAATACCAACAGCATCGCCAGTTGCATAATAACGGAAATTAACTCCTTTTGCTTCTGCAATCGCTTTCAATTCGGAAGCGTTAGCAACTGCAACTTTAATCGTATCGAAATAAGCACTTGTTTCAACGGTAAATCCTAATTGTTGTAAGGCTTGAGCCGTCAAATTCGTTAAACCGTTCACACGTTCTGCAATGGCTTTCAAGCCAGCAGGGCCATGATAAATACTGTACGCTGCCGCCATAATTGACAACAACACTTGAGCTGTACAGATATTTGACGTAGCTTTTTCACGGCGAATGTGCTGTTCACGAGTTTGTAAAGCCATACGCAAAGCACGATTACCGTTGGCATCAACCGATACCCCAATAATACGACCTGGCAAATGACGTTTGAACTCTTCTTTTGTTGCAAAGAAAGCAGCATGAGGGCCACCAAAACCCATTGGTACACCAAAACGTTGAGAAGTACCTACTACGGCATCCGCTCCCATTTCACCTGGCGACTTCAACAACGTTAAAGCTAACAAATCTGATGCAACAATCACATTGATACTCAATTCATGAGCCGAAGCAATAAGGTCTGTATAGTCAAATACTTGCCCGTCTGTTGCTGGATATTGCAAGAATACCCCATAAATATCTTCGTTTGTCAAATCAACACTGCGGTGATTGCCTACCAAAATATTGATTCCAAGAGGTGTTGCTCTTGTTACTAATACATCAATTGTTTGTGGATGACAAAGTTCAGAAACGAATAACGTCTCCGCTTTTTTCTTTGTTCCTTTACGTTGTCCGTACAACATCGTCATTGCCTCCGCTGCTGCTGTACCTTCATCCAATAAAGAAGCATTAGCGATTTCCATTCCTGTCAAATCCATAATCATGGTTTGATAGTTAAGCAACATTTCTAAACGACCTTGAGCAATTTCTGCTTGATAAGGCGTGTAAGCCGTGTACCAAGCTGGATTTTCGAGAATGTTACGCAAAATGACCGTTGGCGTATGCGTATCATAATATCCCATCCCGATATGCGACTTAAAAATCTCATTCTTTTGGGCTAATTTCTTGAAATCTTTCAAAAATTGAGCTTCCGTTTTTGCAGCAGGAAGATCCAATAATTTAGGCAAACGAATTGCCGAAGGAATAGTTTGATTGATGAGTGTTTCGATCGAGTCCACGCCGATAGTAGCCAACATCGCTTGACGATCTGCTACGTTAGCATTGTTATGACGATTCTCGAATGGCTCTTGATACTGAAAGTTGATTTTCATTGAAATGGAGGAAATAATGTGCGAAAAACACGTAAAACAATCAAATGAACCTAACTATCAGCAACTTGTAACACAAAGTGCTGATAGTTAGATTCATTTGGAATGCGTCTGTACAACTGGGTACTATTTATGGGTACAAATTTACAGAGAATATTTAGCAAAATCACAAGATGATGTTTACAAATCCTTAACAATTTGTTAGCACAGACAATGACTTATAAAAACCCAAACAGAATGTTTTATAGATTTGTTTTGAGAGTCCCTATAGAATAACATCCAAACTATTAAATGTTTGAATAATACAATTTTGCATAATCTTAATTGTACTAGCAGTCCATTATCTTTTTTTAGCAGACAAGAAAACACGATTATTTGTCCAAACAAGCACCCATATACCCTGACTATATTTAGTACGAATTCCGTAACTTCGTTTTTCATATTAATTAATACATTTTAGAAATTCATATAATTAATGATGCCAATTCATTTTAACACACTAAAATCAAAAGCGATATTAGCAACCTGCTTTGTCTTTTGTGGACTTACGGGTAGCTTTGCCCAAAAATCTCCTGAAAAATTTGCTCAAACCATCAAGGCAGATGATTTAAAAAAACACCTTACTTTCATCGCTTCTGATAGTTTAAAAGGACGTGAAACAGGAACGGCAGAACAAAAAGTGGCGGCTCAATACATTGCGGCTCATTTCGATGCTTGCGGAATTAAAGGTATTGTAGGCAAAGATAGTTCTCATTTTCAATCGGTTGACTTAGTCAAAAGAGGCTGGGGAGATTTCTATGCAAAAGCAGGTTCAAAAAAATATCATTATTTAGAAGACTTCATCGCTTCTTCCACTGCTTCTTTTTCTAAGGACGAAAAAACGCCACTTGTTTTTGCAGGTTATGGGATTGAAGAAGATAATTTCCAAAGTTATAAAGACCTTGATGTTACAGGAAAATTTGTCATTATTTTAGACGGTGAGCCAAGAAATGCAGACAGCACTTTTAGCATTTCAGGAACAAAAACCCCTTCTAAATGGGGACTGTCTGGTGGATGGAAAGAAAAAATGTACCTTGCTCAACGCAAAGGGGCAATTGGGCTTTTGATTATTTCAACTACAAGTGTCGAAGAATTTGAGAAAATTGTAAAACAACGTCAAGTAATGCTACGTCGTTTTGGAAATGCTCGTTTTGGATTTAGAGCGGAAGGAGAACCTCAAATTTCTAACTTTGCTACTTTGAACATTAGCCAAGCAATGGCAATTGATTTGTTAAAAACGAACAAAGAAACACTCGACAGCCTTATTAGTCCAAGTACTAGAACACTCGTAAAATCAACCTTCTCTCCAGAAGCACTTTCACTTAAAATTGAACGTATTACCACTCCAGTAGAAACTTATAACGTACTAGGCTATTTGGAAGGAACAGACAAAAAGGAAGAAGTTCTAGTTATCTCTTCTCACTACGACCATATTGGGGTTACTGACGGAAAAATCAATAACGGAGCTGATGATGATGGTTCAGGTACAGTGGCTGTTCTTGAATTAGCACAAGCATTCGGCGAAGCTGCAAAAGCGGGTAATCGTCCTAGAAGAAGTATTTTATTTATAACCGTTACAGGAGAAGAAAAAGGTTTATTAGGTTCTGAATACTACGTTAACAACCCAATAATCCCCTTAAAACAAACAATTTGCGATTTAAATATCGACATGGTAGGGCGTACGGATGATGCTCATAAAAAAGCGAAAGACTACGTGTATGTCATCGGTTCGGATAAATTATCATCCGAATTGCACGAAAGTTTATTGAAAACCAATAAACAATATACCAAAATGGAGTTAGATTTTCAGTTTAACGATCCACATGATCCTAACCGTTTTTACTACCGTTCAGACCATTATAATTTTGCTAAAAATAATATCCCTGTTGCTTTTTTCTTTAATGGCGTTCATGAAGATTACCACCGTCCGACCGACGATGTAGAGAAAATTGAATTTGATAAATTAGAAAAAAGAGCCAAACTCGTATTCTACTTAGCTTGGGATTTAGCCAATCGAAACGAACGCATTGTCGTTGATTCACATAAGGAGTAAAAGAAAAAGCGTAGCATCCGAATAAAGAGGCTACGCTTTTTTTATTTTTAAGAATAATGAACTTCCCCAAAAACCAGTTTTGATAAGTCGTTCTTCCATTTTAACCAACCTATAAAAGCAATTATTCAACCAAATAGCAGGCATCTCAACATCAGAAGTCAAGTTCGATTCATCCAAAAATCCGCATTTCAATTGTATTCGCTGTGAAAAACGAACTGCCCAAATCAGTGGAGCTAAGAACAAACTCCAGTACGAATGCTGAACAAGAGACAATTTAGATTTTTGAATCATAGGCTTAAAATCAGCCAATACAAAGCGATGCTTTCCTCCTACTGCTACATCGTGTGTTCCGTAAAAAGAAGCAAATGCGTTATTATTAGACAAGAATAATCCTCCTGATTTTAGAAGAGAAGCAATGCTGACAAAGGCTAGTTCTATTTGTTCCGTTTCCAGACAATAAAACACGTCGTCGCAGATAATTGCATCAAATTGTTGTCCCTCAAAATGTTCGGCTACGTTATCAATAGAAAGGTAAGTGACCCTTAAATCACGACTTTGGGCAAAATGAATGGCAGCTTCGGAATAGTCTATTCCTTGTAGATTTGTATAACCTTTTTCACGGAGGAAATCCAATAAACCACCCGTTCCACAACCAATATCCAAGAGTTTTACATCACGATGATTCGAGAATCGTTCTTGTAAGGCTTCGTATATTTTTTCGTGCAAAATCCGATACCACCACAAGTCTTTCTCGACTTCAAACATGATTTTATATTCTTCAAAACTACTCTTGATCATGGTTATACACTCGATACTTTATCGTAAACTGAGGAGAACTACTTTGTGTAAGGAATGCTTTTCCGATATACTCTCCAATAATACCAATACACAGAATACGGAAACCAGCAAAGAAGGTAATTAGGGTTGCGGAGTTCGTGTCAAAAAGATCCGAAACATGCAAACACATCATCACAAATGAGATGAGAATAAGAGTTAATCCTGAGAATAAAACAAATCGGACAGGTAATAACGAATAACCGAAAAGTATATTAAAGAATACGGTTAACAGCTTCTTAAATGTATAATTTGATTCTCCATGTTCACGTTCATCGTGCTGTACATAAACCCTACCAATGTGGGTTGTCACACTAAAAACCAGTCCATCAATGTAAGGGAATGGGCCTGTATATTTACAAATTTCGTCCACTACTTCTTTACGAATTAGTTTAAAACTTGCAAGGTATAAATCTTTGGGTTTTCCTAACAAAGGAGTAGTAATGTAATTCACCAACCAACTACCGAAATTACGGAAAAGACTATGTTTTTTCTCCCGATATTGTCCATATACCACATCATAATCACCACGTTCAGCTTCTTCGACTAATTTGATAATTTCAGAAGGAGGATTTTGGAAATCGTCGTCAATCATTACCGCATATTTTCCCTTTACATGATTTAAGCCACACATAACTGCGTTGAACTCTCCAAAGTTTTTACGAAGCGAAATCAAGGATGTATTTTCATACCGTTTTACCAACGCTTTGCAGACCTCCGCAGAATTGTCTGGACTAGCGTCGTTAACCATGATAATTTCAAAATCATAATTTTTTAACTCTACATGAAGGGTATCAACCAATCGAGTGATTGTTTTTTCGGCTTTGTATATAGGGATGACTACGGAAAGTAACATTAATATGAATTAACGGTTTGAATGATGAAATTGATTTCATCATCTGTAAGAGCGGTATTTAAAGGCAAACTTACGACTTCTTCGTGAATTATTTCAGTAATTGGTAATGAAAGATTGCTAAATTCCTTATATGCCAACTGCTTATGTGGCGGAATCGGATAATGAATTTCTGTTCCAATTCCATGTTCTGTTAAGAAATCTCTAAAGTCAGACCGCTCTTTTACTCGAACAACGAACAAATGCCAAACGTCATCGTTTATACTTTTATTCGTTGGTAAACACACTTTCCCGCTTATGATACCCGTCAAATATCGTTGAGCAATGATGCGTCTTCTCCTATTATCTTGCTCTAAAAAAGGGAGTTTTACAGACAGAGAAACCGCTTGAATTTCGTCTAAACGACTATTAAATCCTTTTTTCTCAAAGACATATTTCTCACTAGAACCATAATTTCTCAGCTTCCTAATTCGCTCTGCTAATAAAGCATCATTGGTCGTAATTGCTCCTGCATCGCCCAATGCACCCAGATTTTTGGACGGATAAAAGCTAAAACCTGCTCCATCAGATAGATTTCCTGCTTTTTTCCCTTTGTACACTGCACCATGAGCCTGAGCCGCATCTTCAAATACTTTTAAGCTATATTGTTGAGCAAGTTGTTGAATGGTTTCCATCTCACAACACTTACCATAAAGATGCGTTACCAAAATGGCTTTAGTATTTGACGTGATATGCACTTCAATTTTAGATACATCAATAAGGTAATCGTCCAGATTTGGTTCAACCAACACAGGGACAAGATTGGCATTTGAGATAGCCAAGATAGTTGCTATATAAGTATTGGCAGGAACGATAATTTCTGAGCCTTCTGGGAATTCATTAGCCTT
>JARXAV010000218.1 GCA_029865665.1 Flectobacillus sp.
AAATATCCGTATTGTGATGCACCAACCAACCACGAGCATTATAATAATTGGTAGCCGTTTCTTTACCCGTTTCAGACAAATCTTTAATCATCGAAAAGAGTGGCTGATGCAACTCGGAAAGATTTAATATTTCGGCAGGCCAATAATTCATTTGTACGTTGATGTTGGTCGTATACTTACTTCCCCAAGGGGGAGACAGTAAATTATTCCAAATCCCCTGTAAATTAGCAGGTTGTGTATTGGGTCTTGACGAAGAAATCAATAAATAGCGTCCATATTGTAGATACAAAGCGATAAAAGCAGGATCATTATTTTTGGCAAAAGCAGCTAACCGTTCATCCGTTGGTAATTCATCAAACGAGGATTTTCCCAACTGAATCTGAAATTTATCGTAATAACGTTGGTACTCTTTTAGGTGACTCGCTTCAATTTCATCAAACGTTTTGCCCCTGATTTGTAGCAAAGTTTCCTGACATCGCTTGCTTGGATTTCCAGAAATGTCTTTATAATTCACAAAATTGGTCGCTGCCATTAAATACAGTTGAACTTCATCCGCATTGGAAACCACAAGATTGGAGTCCGTAATTTGATACGTGCCATTTTTTAGCACAAAATGTAAAAAAGACTCTCCGTATAAAGCTCCATTTCGCACTTGAACAGACAATCCTAATGTCTGGTTGTCGATTTTTTGCACCTTAAAACGTTTATGCGGACTCGTTAATTGAAGCTCAAAAGAAATTTGTTTGGGTTTATCCGCTTTAAAATCCATCGCAATTACTTGGTCGGGTTGACTAGCGAAATAGCGTCTGGTAAAATTGGTTTCACCGACCTTAAAATGCGTACTTACGATGGCTTTCTTCAAATCAAGTTCTCGTTCATAATGGCTATACGCTTGCACATCAGGAAAATTAATCACAATATCTCCAAAAGGCTGATAATCTGCTTGATACTTCCCCACAACAGGAGGCTCATCGTCTTGAATCCAATACTTCCATTGACCATTAAGTACGATTTTCTTGTCTTCCTCCCCCACAGGATACAGACTAATTGGCTTATTTGTGTCTTTATATCCAAGAATTCCTCCCTTACCAGCGTAGTTAATTACTAAAATAGCCAACACGTTTTTCCCAGCTTTTAGGACATTGGCGGGAATCTGGTATTTTCTAGGTTCAGTCCCATTCGTCGAAGCAACCAACTGACCATTGATATAGGTAAAATCTTGTTCTGAAATACGATTTAAATCCAACACAAATGTTTTGCCTTCCCATTCAGCAGGAATTGTTAGCGTTGTTCTAAACCAAACAGCCCCATCCAATCCTTCATATCCTTGCACTTCCCAACCATCAAATGAGGGTACTTGTATCGTCTTCCACGTTCGAACATCGTATGAAATTTCGCTAGGATTTTGTTGTCCAGCAGTAATGGATTTCACTTTTGTTAGCCATTCCTCTCGATTACCTTCAGCACTTTTTAGTCCCATAAAAGTTTTTTCTGCTAATCCTTCCGCCTCTTTTTGTTTTCCTTGATTCAATAAACTTCTAATTTCGTCAAGATGTTGATAGGCATCTGGACGGTTGTAATTACGAGGTTCGCCCGTCCACAAGGATTCTTCGTTAAATTGAATCCGTTCTTGTTCTACCCCACCAAAGACCATAGCCCCCAATCGTCCGTTGCCAATAGGAAGTGCGTCTGTCCAGACCTTAGCTGGTTTATTATACCAAAGTCGATAGTCTTGGGCAGTAAGCAACTGAGCAAACAAGAGCAGGGAAAATAGCGAAATTACTCTAAAAAAATGGGTTGAATGAATCATACAGTTTTGATTGAAATCTAAATACAGCGAATTTAAGCAACTAGCTTCTTGTCAGCATCTACACATTTAGCTTTTTATTGTAGTTTGTTAGCCAGAAAACTAATTTGACTTGATAGAAACGAACGTAATTTCTATTCCGATAGGAAAATATATTAACTCTATTAGCTAAATATAGTGATTATCCTATATTTTTGTGAGAAACATTCAACAAACTAAGAAACAGTGAGATATATAAAACCCATCGAAAAACTCATTTTAGAGTCTGAGGAATCTGGTGAGAAAACGTTAAAACGTTCATTAAGTGCTTTTCAATTAGTCATGTTAGGCTTAGGCGTAATCATTGGTGCAGGTCTTTTTTCCTTAACAGGTCTAGCCGCTGCAAACAATGCAGGCCCTGCCGTTACAATTTCCTTTGTAGTTGCCGCTGTTGGCTGTGCCTTTGCGGGTTTATGCTATGCCGAATTTGCAGCGATGATTCCCGTTGCAGGTAGTGCTTATACCTATTCGTATGCAACCTTGGGCGAAATGATGGCTTGGATTATTGGTTGGGATTTAGTACTCGAATTTTCGGTTGGAGCTGCCACTGTGGCTATCAGTTGGTCAAATTACTTGGTTAAATTTTTGTCCTTTTATGACCTCCATATTCCACCCCAATTAGTACATTCGCCCTTCGAAACCATCACCTTAGCAGATGGACAAATCATTCATGGCTTTCTAAATGTGCCTGCTGCGTTAGTAGTCATTTTTATGTCGTATATTCTAATGCGTGGAACGAAAGGCTCTGCCATCTGGAATGCCATTGTGGTTTCCTTGAAAGTTGCCGTAGTCTTAGTATTCATTGCTTTAGGCTGGAATTACGTACAACCGCAAAACTACCAACCCTATATTCCAGAAAATACAGGTGTATTTGGTGAATTCGGTTGGTCGGGTATTTTAAGAGGTGCAGGTGTGGTATTTTTTGTATTTTTAGGTTTTGATATTATTTCCACTGCTGCCCAAGAAACAAAGAATCCGCAACGCAATATGCCCATTGGAATTATTGGTTCGTTGGTGGTTTGTACCATCCTTTTTGTGCTTTTTGCTCATGTAATGACAGGGCTTTCCAACTACACAACTTTCAAAAATAATGCAGCTCCTGTTGCCATTGCCATTCAACAAACGCCTTATGCTTGGCTTTCACAAATGGTCATTTTAGCCATTTTGGTAGGCTATACCTCGGTTATTTTAGTGGATTTAATGGGACAGTCGAGGGTGTTTTTCAGTATGTCGAAAGACGGACTATTACCTAAAATATTCTCCGAGGTTCATCCACGTTTCCGTACACCGTGGAAATCGAATATTTTATTTTGTATCTTTGTAAGTTTATTTGCGGCTTTTGTCCCGATTGATGTGGTAGGAGAAATGACAAGTATTGGTACTTTATTAGCATTCGTTATGGTATGTGCAGGGATTTTGGTGTTAAGAAAAGTGAATCCCGATGCTCCACGCCCATTCAAAACGCCATGGGTTCCTTTTGTGCCGATTATGGGAATTATCACCTGTTTAGGAATGATGGCTTTTTTACCTTTAGATACATGGATTCGATTGATTGTCTGGATGGCGATTGGGATGGTTATCTATTTTACTTATAGCAAAAAACATAGTGTCATCAGAAAGAATAGCGATTCGAAATAACAGGCGTTAAAAAGGTACAAGGTCTAACGTTTATGAGTATCCTTCGCTCGGATTAAAACTGAAAATAGGCTCTTTATGAAATAAGTACCACGACATATTTAACCACATAAATACATAGAAAACATAGTTGTATAAAATAATTGATAATCAATTATTTGCACTCGCTATACTTCTATATGATTCTTAAAATAAATGTGTCTGATTACTTAACTTCGTTTAACGCAGATAGGGTTTGAACCTTTTCTGCGTTAAACGAAGTTATTTTATAACGAAGTAAAATCATAGAGAATCTGAAAAATAAGTACTCGTCGATAAAGAGTTTATGATATTGGTTGTCTCAAGATATGGCATAAGCTATTAGAGAATAATTGTTTATCGAAATCTTTGAACATTGAACTTTAAACTGACGACTAGTTTTATAGAATGCTTTAAACTCTACACTTTTCACACACTTCCTACTCTTTTTCCAAGAATTTTCAAGCCTCTTTCTTCTCCGTCAAGAACAGCGATGTTAGGTAAGGTTGCCCAGTCTTCAAATCCAAAATGTCTGAATAATTTCAAACTAGGCTCGTTGTGTGCGAAAATAAAACCCAATAGCGTTTTAATTCCCAATTGGGGAACAACATCAATGCAATGTTGTAAAATGAGCTTTCCAAAGCCATTTCCTCGTTGATTTTCATCTAAATAAATACTGATTTCCACCGTGGCATCATAGGCAGGTCTTCCGTAAAACGATTGAAAACTAACCCATCCGACAACTTGATTTTCTGAATTTTCAACCATCCAAAGTGGTCTTTTTTCTGGGCTATGCTCATCAAACCATTTTTGTCGGCTCGCCACCGAAACAGGTTCGGTATCAGCAGTAACCATTCTTGACGCAATAGTAGAATTATAAATTGCAACGATGGTACTCAAATCATCAAGATTAGCATCTCGATAGCTCAATTGACTCATAAATAGTGATTAATTTGTTGATTTTAGAAACTGTTTAAAAGTTAATGCAAAAAAGCCAAAAAGCTTTATGTAGGTAGAAAATTTACAGTAAAAGTTAAAGAATATTTAATTCTCCGTAAATATTAGTACTTAATTACATATTTTTCAATATATTTAAGTTACAATAATCATTTAATGTTTTTTTGAGTTTATTCTAATCAATTACACAATCAACCAAACTTATGAAGCAAAAACTTGTACTTGCTACTGGGGGAAGTCTTTGTGCCTTACTATTTTCCTTTCCCATTTGGATACCTAAGGCAAAAGCAACAACAGCCCCAAACAACTTCATCAACTTACAAATCCAGAATACCGTTTCTGGTACAATTACAGAAGTCAATAGTGACGGAATGAGTAACCCTATTCCCGGGGTGACTGTTCGAGAAAAAGGGACTCAAAATGGTACGAACACCGACAAAAGCGGCCGCTACTCCCTCAAAGTAAAAGACGGAGCTACCTTAGTCATCTCAGCAATTGGCTACACTACCCAAGAAATTGTGGTAAATCAACAAAGTGTCATTAATGTGGTACTAAGTGTTGATATTAAATCGTTGGACGAAGTTGTCGTAACGGGTTATCAAAAAATTGACCGTGCGATGTTTACAGGTGCGGCGGTTAAGTTGAAGGCCGATGACATCAAGATTGCGGGAACGATTGATGTTGGGCGTATGCTCGAAGGACGTGCGGCAGGGGTTTCGGTACAAAACGTATCGGGAACATTTGGTACTGCTCCCAAAATCAGGATTCGTGGGGCAACTTCTATCACG